>DATKCC010000284.1:0-7013 GCA_035513375.1 Thermoanaerobaculia bacterium
GCCTCGGTGCCCTCGAAGCTGTCGAGCCCGGCGACGATGGCGAGCTTGCGGGTGCGGGCCTCGTAGTCGCCGAGCTTGCCCTGGAGGTCGGCGATGCTCCGCTCGAAGGTCGAGCTCGCCTGGCGCAGATCCTCGTTCTGCTGGCGCAGCCGCTCGACCTCGGCGCTGTCCACGGCGCCGGTGAAGAACGAGACCAGGATGAAGGCGGAGGCGGTCGTGACCAGCGTCAAGGCGCCGGCCACGAGGGCGATCTGGAGGTTGCTGATGCGCCACTTGCGCAGCTTGGCGCGGGCGTGCGGCACCAGGATCACAGTGTGGTATCTGATCGCCATCACTCGTTCGGCAGCAACTCTCGTTGTAAGCCGTGCAACTCGGTTTGTAGCAGCTGGCAGTGCGCGACCGAACGATTGTATCGGTCGGCGAGGGCTTGTCAACCCTTTGTTCGGAATGAACTTGAAGCCGTCCTCGACCCGGGTCGCGGAAGCGGGCCACGAAATGGAAAAATGACATTGAGGGAAGACTTTACAATTTACGCCGGAACGACTGGGCGGCCAACACGACTCGGGCCCTAAAGTTATGCGCAGCAACGCATAAGCCTTCATGCCGTGAGAATCCGGGTGCGAGGCGCGAGCTTTCTCGTGGGTCTACTCGGCCCGGCAGGGGCACGCTTCGATATGTCGCTGAACCATTTCTCGGAGTCGCTTGGAACCGCCCCAAAGAGTCCGAGCGGGAGAGCTTCCGTGCGGACCGGCGGGGTGCCGAGCTCGAACGAGCGCAACGCCGGAGATGCGGGTGGGTGCGGCGTTGTAGCAGAAGGCTGGTGAAACGTGCGGCTTAGCCGCGCCTCAACGTCTCCGCGATCTCGACCGCGTTGAGCGCGCCGCCGCGGGTCAGGTTGTCCATCACCGCCCAGAGCCAGTAGCCGCCGGGGTGACCCGGGTCGGGACGGATGCTCCCCAGGAGGACGTGGTCGAGGGCCGCTGCCTCGACCGGGCCGGGGAGCTCGCCGGTCGCGAGGTCCGCCTCCGGCAAGCTCAGGTGGGGTTGACCGGCGAGGGCGCCGCGCACCGCCTCGACCCCGGGGTCGCCGGCAAAGCGCACGAAGAGGCTCACGGCGAGGCTGTGGAAGACCGGACCCTGGAGGCCCTCGACCGCGAGCGGGAGCGCGAGCCCGGCGGCCCGGCGCGCGAGGTCGGCGAAGGCCGCCGCGCCTCCCGGCAGGGGGTAGAGGTTGAAGGCGAGCTGGCGAGCGAAGACCGACTCCCGCCGCTCGCCGGTCATCGCCATCAGGTCCCGCGTCTGGTCCAGGAGGTCGTCGAGCCCCCGGCGGTCGAGGAGCGAGACCGGCAGCACGACCGTCGCCGACGCGCCCTCGACGGCGAGCCCCGAGCCCGGCCGGGCGAGCGGCGCGAGGAGGCAGGCGAGGGCGATCGCGGCCGGGTGGGGCGAGAGCAGGATCTCGCCGGGCCGGGCCCGGGCCGCCCCGGCCGCGGGCTCGAGCCCGGCGACCACCGGAAGACCCTCGTCGCCGGTTGCCTCGGGCGAGAGCAGGATCGCCGTCGCGACCGGCTCGCCGGGCCGCTCGAGCCGCTCCCGGACGAGGGGCAGGTCGTGCGCGAGCGGGCCGCAAGCGAAGACCAGGTCGGCGTTCGCCAGGGCCTCGGCATCGGCTCGGACGACCAGGGCCGCGGCGCCGGCGACCTCGGTCACGGCGCCCGTCTCCTCCTCGCTCGTGGCGAGGAGGGTGATCTCGTCCCAGAGGTGCTCGCGCCGCTCCAGGAGGGCGCGAACCTCCTGGCCGAGGAGCGTGGTCGGCCCGAGGATCGCTACTCGGCTCATGGGACTTCCGGAGGCCCCTCGCCGGGGCCGCCGCTCAGCCCTCCCGGCGGGGGTTCGCCGCCTGGGGCGGCGCCCTTCCTCCGGAGCCGCCCGACGGCCCAAATCACCGGTCCCGACAGGGCGTAGACCGCGCCGATCACGAGAAACACCGCCTTGGGCTCGAGCACCACCACCAGCACGATCAGAGCGAGCGGCAGGGCCGCTCGGTAGCTCCACCGCTTGCGCAGGTCGATCTGCTTCGGGCTCCAGTAGCGGAAGGTCGAAACTTCGAGAGTCCCGGCGACGGCGAGGGTGATCAGCACGAAGAGCGTCCAGGCCTCCCGCCAGCCGTCGGCCGCCGGTACGTAGAACAGCAGCGAGCACACCGCTCCGGCGGCCGCCGGCGAGGGGAGCCCGACGAAGTAGCGGGTGTCGACGATCCGGGTCTGGACGTTGAACCGGGCGAGCCGGGTCGCGGTGCAGACCATGTAGTAGAGGGGCACCAGCCAGCCGACCCGGCCGAGCCCCTGGAGGTCCCAGAAGAAGGTCAGGAGCGCCGGTGCGGCGCCGAAGGTGAACAGGTCGGCGAGAGAGTCGTACTCTCGGCCGAACTCGCTGTCGGTGCCGGTCAGTCGGGCGATCCGGCCGTCGAGGGTGTCGAGGATGGCGGCGATGAAGATCAGGAGCGCCGCGCGGGCGAAGTAGCGGTCGCCGCCCTCGAGGTACAGGATCTGGCTGCCCCGGAAGGCGAGCACGATGGCGTAGAAGCCGAGGAGCATGTTGCCGATGGTGAACAGGCTCGGCAGCAGGTAGGCGCCACGGCGGAGCCGCCGGCGCCGCCGCTCGTCCCGTTCCGCGCGCTCCGGCTGCTCGGGCCGGGCCATCAGCGCGGCCTCCCTTCGGCAGCCGCGGCCGACTGGGCCGCGGTCTCATCCTCAGCCGCGGCGCTCTCCCCAGCCGCGGCACTGTCCTCGACCGGCTGCGCGATCACCGAGAGCCCGTTCTTCAGGCGGTCGCCGCGGGCGACGCCAAGCCGGTAGCGCCCTTCCGGCACCAGCACGTCCACTCGCGAGCCGAACTTGATCAACCCCATGGGCTCGCCCCGCCCGACCGTCTGGCCCTCCCGGAGGTAGCAGACGACGCGGCGGGCGAGGAGGCCGGCGATCTGGCGGATCGCCACGCGGTCGCCCGCCGGGGTCTCGATCACCGTCAGGTGCTGCTCGTTGACCTCCCCGGCCGCCTCGTGGTACGCGGCGAGCTTCCGGCCCGGGGCGTGGCGCGAGACGATCACCCGGCCGGCGACAGGGGTCTTCTGGACGTGGACGTCGAAGACCGAGAGGAAGGTCACCACGCGCTCGAACTCCCCCGGGCCGACCTCGGGCGCCGCAACCCGGTCGACCGCGGTTATCAGGCCGTCGGCCGCCGAGAGCACCGCCCGATCGGGCCCGGCGTATCGCCGGCGCGGGTCGCGGAAGAAGAGCAGCAGGAGCAGGGCGAGGGCGAAGGCGGCCAGCGCCCAGCGCGGCTCGCGCAGGGCGGTGAGAACGACGCCGACGGCGGCGGCGGGGACGACGAAGGGCCAGGCTTCGGGGGCGAATTTCACGGCTGGAGAGCTGCTGAGGGCGGTGGAGCAGGGGTCGGGAGGAACCGCGCGGGGCGGAGCCAGGGCCCGCCCCGGGGTCCGTTCGGGTCCCTCAGGCGGTGGCCCGGATGTCTTCGTGGTCGCGCACCATGAACTCCATACGGTCCTTGAGCGCCAGCTTGTGGACCTTGATTCGCTTCTCCTCGATCTCGACCTCCTGGGACAGGAGGGACTTCGTGCGCAGCTCCTCGAGACGGCTTTCGCACTGCTGGTGCTCGTCGTGGAGCCGCCGGAACTCGGCGTCGGTCTCGAGGAGCTCGCGCACCAGCGCGTCGTGATCTTCGATCGTCATCGGTCCTCCTCCTTCGGTCGTGAGTGGTTGCGGATGGACGGATGCCCGCCCGACGGGCGACGCCGGGCACGGAATCGCAGGGAGGGTTGGGGAGACGGGGGTTGGCGGCCGCAGGGTCAACGCCGGGCCACCTGGGGTGCGGCGCCCCCCGTCGTCGGCGCCGCGTTCGAGGTCCTGTCCGGAGAGCGATCCATGTCTTTCGGCTTGCGACGAGGATACCACCCGGTCCAGGGTCGGGCAAGCCGCCTCACCGCGATCCGAGCCCCGGCTTGGGACGGGCCCGGTCCAGCCGAGGGTCCGGTCCGAGGTCGAGCCGGAGCACCAGGGCGTCGGAGCCGTCGGGGTAGTAGCGGTCGCGCCTGCCGGTCCCGCGAAAGCCGATGCGGTCGTAGAGAGCGAGGGCAGGGCGGTTGGCCGGCCGCACCTCGAGGAAGCAGGCGGCGACCCCGTCGCGGCCGAGCCGGGCGAGCCCCGCTTCGACCAGGCGCCGGGCCACCCCACGCCGCCGCGCCTCCGGGGCGACCGCGACCCTGAGCAGCTCGGCCTCGTCGGCGGCGCGGCGGAAGGCGGCGTACCCCACCGGCGAGCCCGCCTCGAGGGCGACGAGGACGAGCGACGCAGGCGCCACGAGCTCGCCGGCGAGGAGCCGTTCGGACCAGGGATCGGGGAAAGCGGCCGCCTCGAGGGCCGCGAGCGCGGGCATGTCGGCGCCGTCGGCGACCCGTAGCCCGACCTCGGCCCCCTCCGGCACCCGGGAAGTATACTGGCTTCTCGATGTCCCCCAAGGAGTTGGCCACCCAGCTCACCCCCATGCTCCGCCACTATCTGGAGGTCAAGGCGGAGCACCCCGACGCCCTGCTGTTCTACCGGATGGGGGACTTCTACGAGCTGTTCTTCGACGACGCGAGAACCGCCGCCCCGGTCCTCGAGGTGACCCTCACCGCGCGCCACAAGGGACGCGAGAGCGAGGTACCGATGTGCGGCGTGCCGCACCACGCCCTCGGCGCCTACCTCGGCAAGGCGCTCGAAGCGGGCTTCAAGGTCGCGATCTGTGACCAGATGGAGGACCCCTCGGAGGCGAAGGGGCTGGTCCGCCGGGAGGTCACCCGGGTGGTCACCCCCGGAACTCTCTCGGAGCCCGGGCTCCTCGACGGCAAGGAGGACAACCTCCTCGCGAGCGTCGCTTGGAACAATGGACCCGGCGCGAGCGGCGCGCCGGGGGTGGGGGCCGGCGCGTTTCTCGACGTCTCGACCGGCCGCTTCTTCGTCCGCCGCTGGGCGAGCCCTCAGGAGGGGATCGACGACCTGCGGGTGCTGGCGCCGCGGGAGGTGCTCTATCGCAGCGATCCGGAGGGCTCCGGGGACCGCTCGGCGGGGTCGCTGCCGGCGGAGCTCGCGGCCTGGATCGCCCACGAGGGCGCCTGCGCTTCGCCCCTCGGCGCGGAGCGCTGGCCCGAGGGCCGGCGCGCCGCCGACCTCCTCGGCCGCCAGCTCGGGGTGGCGACGCTCCGCGGCTTCGGCCTCGAGGAGCGGGAGCCGGCGGTCGAGGCCGCGGCCGCGGCCCTCACCTACGCTCGGGAGACCCAGAAGAGCGAGCTCGACCACGTCCGGGAGCTCTCGGTCCGGGGGAGCGAAGACCGCCTGGTCCTCGACCCGACGACGCTCGCGAACCTCGAGGTCTTCCGCGCGCTCAAGGACGGTGGGCACAAGGGGACGCTCGCCGGGGTCCTCGACCGGACCGCGACCGCGCCCGGGGGCCGCGCGCTCCGGGACTGGCTCCGCCGCCCGCTACGGGAGCCCGCGGCGATCGCGCGCCGTCACCGGGCGGTCCGGGCGTTGGTCGAGGGCTCGGCGCTCCGGGACCGGCTCCGGGAGCGTCTGGCGCGGATCGGCGACCTCGAGCGCCTCCTCTCCCGGGCGGTCCTGGGGAGCTTGAGCCCGCGGGAGGCCGCGGCCCTCCGGGACAGCCTGGAGGAGCTCCCCGGGCTGTTCGCGGACCTCGAGGGCTCGCCCTCGGAGCTCCTCGCCGAGCTGGCGGCGGCCGACCCGGCGGCGCCGCTCGCGGCCGAGCTCGCCCGGGTGCTCGCCCCGGAGCCGGGGCCGAGCCTGGCCGAGGGCGGGGCGATCGCCGAGGGGATCGACCCCGAGCTCGATCAGGCCCGCTCCCTCGCCCGCGACTCGAAGCGCCACATCCTCGCCCGGGAGGCGGAAGAGCGCCAGGCGACCGGCATCGGCTCGCTCAAGATCCGCTATAACAAGGTCTTCGGCTACTACCTCGAGGTCACCAAGGCCAACGCCCACCTGGTCCCGGGCCACTACATCCGCAGGCAGACCCTGGTCGGGGCCGAGCGCTACGTAACGCCGGAGATCAAGGAGCTCGAAGAGCGGATCCTGTCGGCCGAGGAGCGTCAGCTCGCGCTCGAGGCCGAGCACTTCCGCCGGCTGGTGGCCGAGGTCGTCCGGTCGGGACCGCAGCTCTCCCGGGCGGCGGCCGCCGTCGGCTCCCTGGACGCGCTGGCCGCCTTCGCCGAGGTCGCGGCGCGGCGGCGTTACGTCGAGCCGATCATGGCGCCCGCGGGCTCGCCGATCGTGATCGTCGAGGGGCGGCATCCGGTGGTCGAGGCCGCGGCCGCCGAGCCCTTCGTGCCGAACGACGCAGCCCTCGACCCCGAGAGCTCCCAGATCGTCGTCCTGACCGGCCCCAATATGGGCGGCAAGTCGACCTACCTGCGGCAGGTGGCACTCATCGTGCTCATGGCCCAGGCCGGCAGCTTCGTCCCCGCCGAGCGGGCCGAGATCGGCGTCGTCGACCGGATCTTCACCCGGGTCGGGGCGAGCGACGACCTGGCGCGCGGCGAGTCGACCTTCATGGTCGAGATGATCGAGACCGCCAACATCCTCCATCACGCGACGCCGCGGAGCCTGGTGATCCTCGACGAGGTGGGGCGCGGCACGGCCACCTTCGACGGCCTGTCGCTCGCCTGGGCGATCGTCGAGTTCCTGCACGAGGAGCGCCGCGGCATGACCCTGTTCGCCACCCACTACCACGAGCTGACCGAGCTCGCTTCGCTGCTGCCGCGGGTAGTCAATCGGACGATGGCGGTCAAGGAGTGGCAGGACCGGATCGTCTTCCTGCGCCGGGTGGTGCCGGGAAGCGCCGACAAGTCCTACGGCATCCAGGTGGCCCGCCTCGCCGGGCTGCCGCCGAGGGTGCTCGAGCGCGCCGAGGAGGTGCTGGGGAACCTCGAGGCCCAGGAGTAC
>DATKCC010000285.1:0-2662 GCA_035513375.1 Thermoanaerobaculia bacterium
GCCCTCGGCCTCGGCGCGGTCCTCGCCGCCACCGCGGTCGTGGTGCCGGTGCTCACGGCGGTGCCGGAGGGCGGGCACTGGGTGCTCCTCATCTACCTGGCGCCGATCCTCTGGGGCGGCTTCAAGCTCGGGGTGCGGGGCTCGGCGGCGACCTCGGCCGCTTCGGGCCTCGCCTTCGTCGCCGGCCACGCCGCCTGGCGAGCCTGGGTCGACGACCCGTCCCTCCAGCTCTCCCAACCGGCCCTGTTTACGGCCTACGCCGAGCTCGTGCTGTTCGGGCTGGTGGGGGCGCTCGCGGGGACCGGCGGCGAGCGGGAGCAGGTGCTCCGAGCCGAGATCGCCCAGCGCAACCGGCTCCTGCGCCAGGACCTGGTGCGGGTGGTCCAGGCGCTGACCAATGCGGTCGAGGCCAAAGACGTCTACACCGAAGGGCACCTCAAGCGGGTGAGTGACTACGCCATGATGCTGGGGGAGACTCTCGGGGTCACCGGGAACGGGCTCGAAATGTTGTTCTTCGCCAGCATGCTGCACGACATCGGTAAGATCGGCGTTCCCGAATCGGTCCTCGGCAAGCCCGGGGGGCTCGACCTCGAGGAGGCGAGACTGATGCGGCGCCACCCCGAAATCGGCGCCCGTATCCTGCGCGACCTCGACGTCCTGCGCGACGCGGCGCCCCTGGTCCTCCACCATCAGGAGCGCTACGACGGACGGCGCGACGGCAGGTACCCGGGCTACCCCGCGGGGCTCGCGGGGGAGGCCATCCCCCTGGGCTCGCGGATCATCGCCGTGGTCGACGCCTTCGACGCCATGACCACCGACCGGCCCTACCGCGAGGCGCTTTCGCCGGAGGAGGCGGTGGAGGAGCTCCGCAGAGAGGCGGGCACTCAGTTCGATCCTCGGGTCGTCGAGCGCTTCGTCGCGATCCTCGCGCGCCACCCCTGGCGGGTAGAAGAGGTGGCTTGAGCCGCGCCGCCGCGCCGGCAAGCAGCCCGTGGTCGACCTCGAAAAGCTATTGCGCGAGCGGTTTAGGCTCACCTCCTTTCGGCCGCACCAGGAGGAGGTCTGCCGGGCGGTCGCTGCCGGCCGGGACGCACTCGTGGTGATGCCCACGGGAGCGGGAAAGTCACTCTGCTATCAGCTCCCGGGCCTCGCCCGCGGCGGCACCACCCTGGTCGTCTCACCACTCATCGCCCTGATGGAGGACCAGGTAGCCAAGCTCCAGCAACTGGGGCTCGCCGCCGAGCGCATCCATTCGGGGCGCGACCGCTCCGCCGCCCGCGCCGTCTGCCGGGACTACCTCGACGGGCGGCTCGACTTCCTGTTCATCGCTCCCGAGCGGCTGTCGGTGCCCGGTTTCCCCGAGCTCCTCACGCGGCGGAAGCCGGCCCTGGTGGCGGTCGACGAGGCCCACTGCATCTCCTGGTGGGGGCACGACTTCCGACCTGATTACCGGCTGCTCGGGGGGCGGCTGCCGACGCTCCGGCCGGCGCCGATCGTGGCCTTGACCGCGACTGCGACGCCACGGGTCCAGGCTGACGTGGTCGGCCAGCTCGGCATGCCGGAGGCCGAGCGCTTCATCCGCGGCTTCCGGCGCACCAACCTCGCGGTCGAGGTCGTCGAGGCACCGCCCTCGGCACGGGCGGAGCTGGTGCGCCAGCTCCTGGCCGACCCCGCGAGCCGGCCGGCGATCGTCTACGCCCCTACTCGCAAGGAGTCCGACTCGCTGGGGGCGCTCCTGGCGGAGGGCTTCCCGGCCGCGAGCTACCACGCCGGCATGGAGGGCGCCGAGCGCGACCGGGTCCAGGCCGGGTTCCTCGCCGGCCGGCTCGAAGCGATCGTCGCCACCATTGCCTTCGGCATGGGGATCGACAAGGCGGACGTCCGGACCGTGGTGCACACCGGGCTCCCCGGGAGCCTCGAGGGCTACTACCAGGAGATTGGCCGCGCGGGGCGCGACGGCGAGCCCTCGCGGGCGGTGCTCCTCTACTCCTGGGCCGACCGCCGCACCCACGAGTTCTTCCAGTCTCGGGACTACCCGGAGCCGGAGCTCCTCGAGCGGATCTTCGCCACCCTCGGCCGCGCTCCCGAGCCGGCCGAGGCGGTCGCGGTCCGGGTCGACATTGACTTCGAGGTGTTCGAGAAGGCGCTCGAGAAGCTCTGGATCCACGGCGGTGCGACCGTCACGCCCGAGGGTGCGGTCTCCCAGGGCGGCGCGCACTGGCGCGAGCCCTACGGTGAGCAGCGGGGGCACCGGCGCGCCCAGCTCGAGAGCATCACCCGCTTCGCCGACGGCCATGGTTGCCGGATGCTCGAGCTGGTCGAGCACTTCGGCGACCGGGAGGACTCCGGCGCGGCCTGCGCGGTCTGCGACGTCTGCCGCCCGGAGGACTGCGTGGTCCGCCGGCAACTCGAGCAGACTCCGGAGGAGGCGCGGGCGGTGCGTTCGATCCTCGATGCCCTGCAGACCCTGGCGGCACCCACCGCCGGCCAGCTCCACCGGGAGGTCGAGGCCGCGACCGGACTCGACCGCAAGGGCTTCGAGCGCCTCCTGGGCGCCCTCTCCCGGGCCGGGCTGGTGGCCCTCCGGGAGGACTCTTTCGACAAGGACGGCCAGACGATCCGCTACCGCAGGGCCGCCTTGACCCCCGAAGGCCAGAGCGCC
>DATKCC010000286.1:0-3428 GCA_035513375.1 Thermoanaerobaculia bacterium
GCGGTGATGTAGAGCCCACCCAGGGAGTCGACGTAGCGGCCGAAGCTGCGCAGCAGCTCCTCGGTCTTGTCGCGCTTCGAGTCGCCGAGGATCACGGCCTTGGCGCCGCCGAGGTTGAGGCCGGTGGCGGCGGCCTTGAAAGTCATTCCGCGAGCGAGGCGGAGGACGTCGACCATGGCCTCATCGAAGCTCTCGTAGGGCCACATGCGCACGCCGCCGAGACCGGGGCCGAGCACGGTGCTGTGGACGGCGATGATCGCCTTGAGCTTGACCTCGGGATTGGAGCAGACGACCACGCGCTCGTGCCCCATGCTCGCCATCTGTTCGAAGAGCTCCATCGTGACTCCTTGTGCGGGCCGTGAGGTTGAGCGACGCGGGCGTGCCCCGACATCGCGGAGTCTAACGGATCGAGCAGAGGCGCTCCAAGCTTCCCGGCGGTCGTGCTGCGGACGGTAGGCGTGGCTTCGAGCAGCGCCACGAGGGCTCCGCCGGGGTAGCCGGGACCTTACAATCGTCGGCGCCATGACCCCCGAGCGCAAGGCCCAGCTATTGAAGTCTTGGGCCCTGGAGGAAGGGTTCGATCTGGCGGGCGTGGCTCGGGCGGAGGGGTCGGAGCAGGGCGAAGCCCTGTTCGCCTGGCTCGAGCGGGGGGACCAGGCGGGAATGGGGTGGATGGGCAACGGCGTGGAGCGGCGCCTGGACCCGGGGCGCGTGCTCGCGGGGGCGCGGAGCGTGCTGTGCGTGGGGTTGCGGTATCACCCGCTGGCGGGCGAGGACGGCGGGGCGGAGGACTCAGTCGAGGGCGACCTCTGGCCGCGGGTGGCCCGATACGCTCGGGGGCAGGACTACCACGAGGTGATGGGGCGCGGGCTGCGGCGATTGGAGAAGCGTGTCGCCGAGGCCTTCCCGGGCGCTGGGACGCGCCGGTACGTCGACACGGGCCCGCTCCTCGAGCGCGAGCTGGCCGCTCGGGCCGGCCTCGGGGTCCAGGGCAAGAACACCAACCTGTTGAGCCGCGAAGCAGGCTCCTGGTTCCTCCTGGGTGAGCTCCTCTTGACCCTCGACCTGGCTCCCGACCCACCGGTCGCCGACCTCTGCGGCCGCTGCACCCGTTGCCTCGATCTCTGCCCGACCGGTGCCCTGCCCGAGCCTTACCGCCTCGACGCCAACCGCTGCATCAGCTACTGGACGATCGAGCACCGGGGAGACCTCCCCTCCGAGACCCGGGAGATGTTGGGCGACTGGGTCTTCGGTTGCGACGTCTGCCAGGAGGTCTGTCCGTGGAACCTTCGCGGCGAGCATCGCGACGAACGGGAGCCGGCGGATCATCCAGAGCTCCGTCTCCCCGCTGAGCGCGGCGAGCTCGACCTGGCCGGTCTCCTTCTCCTCGGGCACGACGACTACGTCCAGCGCTTCCGCGGCAGCCCGATGAAGCGCGCCCGCCAGGAAGGCCTCCAACGCAACGCCGCCGTAGCCATGGGCAACCGCCGCGACCCCGGCTACGTCGCCCCCCTCGCCCAGGCGCTGGCGGAGGGCGCCAGCGTTGTCCGCCGCCACGCCGCCTGGGCGCTCGGGAGGATCGAGACTCGTGAGGCGCGAGAAGCCCTGGAGGAGGCGCTAAGAGGGGAGGCGGACGATTCCGTCAAGCATGAAATCTCGGCGGCTCTGGGGGAGGGGGAAAGCTCCCGAAGCAACGAACCGGAGTCGCGTGGCGGAGACCGGCGGTAGTTCCTCGGAGGCGCTTTCCAGCCGGAGAGGAAGCTACCCCGGCGGAGCCCTTGGGACGCACCTCGAAGTCACCGCAAGCTCTCGCCGCTCTCGCCGCCGCCCCCGAGTTGACACCCTTCCGGCGCATCCCTATACTCCAAGATCCCGAGTTCTCAAGCGTTTACGCAGAGCTCGACCCCCTGCTTCGCGGGGGACAGGGTCCCTCGAGGGACCGATCCCAAGTCAAGGAGGTTCTACCAACCCATGCCGTCCACTGACGAACACGACGACCGAGCCACGGCTACGGCGCCCGCAGAGGAAGAGGCCGCCCAGGCGGCGAGCAGCCCAGCGGACACCGAGACCCAGGTGGTCGTCGATCCAGCGAAGGTCGCCGCCGTCCCCGAGCCCGGCGAGGAGGCCGCCGTAGTCGAGCGGATCCCCTCTTCCGAGCAGCGCGAGGTCCGGGATCTGTCCCGAGCCGGCGCCGCCGAGGACGAGGGCGAGATGGACGCCGATACCTTCAACAAGCTCGTCGAGCTCTACGACGAGTCGATGCGCAACCTGACCGAGGGCGAGATCGTCACTGGCCGGGTGATCGGCCTGACCGCCGACGCGGTGATCGTCGACGTTGGCTACAAGTCCGAGGGCCTGATCGCGCGCGAAGAGTTCACCGACCACTCCGGCACCCTCACGGTCGCCGTGGGCGACGACGTCGACGTGCTGCTCGAGAAGACCGAGGACATCGAGGGGCACGTGCTCCTGTCCCGGCAGAAGGCCGAGCGCATGCGGCGCTGGAACGAGATCGAGAAGGCCTACAAGAACGACGCGATCATCAAGGGCCGGGTGATCGACCGCATCAAGGGTGGGCTCACCGTGGACATCGGGCTGCGCGCCTTCCTGCCCGGCTCTCTTGTCGACATCAAGCCGATCAAGCACCTCGAGTCGCTCAAGGGCGAGGAGCTCGAGTTCAAGGTCATCAGCCTCGACCGGCGGCGCAACAACGTCGTCCTATCGCGCAAGGCGGTGCTCGAAAAGGAGCTCGAGAAGAAGAAGGCCGAGACCATCAAGCAGCTCGAGGAGGGCGCCCGGCTTCCCGGTGTGGTCAAGAACATCACCGACTACGGCGTGTTCATCGACCTGGGCGGCATCGACGGCCTGCTCCACATCACCGACATCTCGTGGGGGCGGGTCAACCACCCCTCCGAGCACTTCTCGGTGGGCGACGAGGTCGAGGTCGCCATCCTCAAGTTCGACCCCGAGACCGAGCGCGTCTCGCTCGGCTACAAGCAGCGCTCGGAGGACCCCTGGAATCTGGTCGACAAGAAGTACCCGGTCGGCTCCAAGGTCCAGGGCAAGGTGGTGTCGATCGTCGACTACGGCGCCTTCGTGGAGATCGAGGAGGGGGTCGAGGGCCTGATCCACGTCAGCGAGATGTCCTGGACCAAGAAGGTCGTCAACCCCTCGAAGCTCCTGAACGTGGGCGACGAGGTCGAGGCGATCGTCTCCGAGCTCGACATGGAGCAGCGGCGGATCAGCCTGTCGCTACGCCAGACCGAGCAGAACCCGTGGGAGGAGCTCTCCGCGATCCACCCCGAGGGGTCGGTCGTCGAAGGCAAGGTCCGCAACCTGACCGACTTCGGTGCCTTCGTCGAGATCACCGAGGGGATCGACGGCCTGATCCACGTCTCCGACATGAGCTGGACCAAGCGGATCAAGCACCC
>DATKCC010000287.1:0-5218 GCA_035513375.1 Thermoanaerobaculia bacterium
CGCCCGAGGGTCTCGGGCGAGGTGCCGACGTAGACCACCAGCCGCCCCGGGTCGAGACCGGCGCCGGCCAAGGTCTGGACGTGGACCGAGTAGGCCAGGCCCTCGCGCTCGCGGACCCGCTCCGGGAGCCGCCCGGTGAGCCCGGCGCCGGAGCCCAGGACGACCCCCAGGAGCTCCAGGGCGTGACGGTCGGGATCGGCGCGCAGGACGGTCAGGCCGCCGACGTAGAGGTGGGCCTGGTCGCCGGCCGGGAGGGCGACCTCGCGGCGGGCCTCCGGCAGGCCCCGGGGCTCGGGGACCGCCGGCGGCTCCGCCCCGGCTCCGGCGGGCGAGCCGAGCGCCGAGAGCCGGGGATCGGCGAGGAGCTCCTCGATCCGCCCGCGGACCCGCTCCTCGTCGATGTCGCCGGCGACCGTGATCCCGGCGCCGCCCCGCCGGAGGGCCGCACCGTGGAAGGCGGCGCAGTCGGACGCGCTCAGCCCGGCGAGGCTCGCGAACGTCCCCTGGAGCGGCCGGCTCCGCGGGTGCGGGGCGTAGAGCTGCTCGAGGAAAGCCCAGCCGGTCCGGACCTCGGGCTGGTCGGCCAGGCTCTCGAGCTCGGCCGCGGCCTGCCGGGCCACCCAGCGACAGCGCTCCTCCGGAAACGAGGGCTTGGCCAACAGCTCCAGGATCCATTCCAGGGCCTCGGGCCAGTGCGTCGCCCGGGCGTCGACCGACACCCCGAGGGCCTCGAAGGACGCGGCGCTCCCCACAGCTGCGCCCAGGGCCTCGGCCTCGTCGGCGATCCGGCGCCAGTCCCGCCGGCGGGTGCCCTCGGAGAGCGCCCGGCCGGTGACCAGCGCCTGCCCGGGGACCGCCTCCACCCGCGCGCCGCCCGGAAACCAGCCGCGCACGGCGACGATGCCCGGCCCAGGTACCCGGCGGGTCCGGACCGTGACCGGCGTCAAGCTCCGGCCATCCGGTTCGGCAGCGACCAGCCGAGGACCCCGCCGCCGGCGCCGTCCGCGGCCGGCTGCCCGAGGTAGCGCTCGGCAACCCGGCGGACGTCCTCGGCCCCGACCTCGGCCAGCCTCCCTACCTGGTCCTCGCTCCAACCGGGCCGGAAGAGCGTTAGATCGGAGCCCGCGGTCAGGCCCTGCTGGGAGATCCGCTCGTGGCCGAACGTCCAGTCGGCGAACAGCACTTCGCGGGCGCGCTCGAGCTCCGCCTCGGACGGGGCCGAGGCGGCGAGCTCCCCGAGCTGGCGCAAGACGGCCTCCTCCACCAGGCTCGGCTCGGTGCCGGAGACCAGCTCGGCGGTCACCGCGAAGGCCCCGGGGTCCGGGGCGTCGGCGAGCCCCGTCCCGGCCCAGGCGCAGCGCTGAGCCTCGTCCACCAGCTCCCGATAGAGCCGGCTGCTCCGGCCGACCCCGAGGACGGCGGCGGCGAGGCGCAGGGGGGCGAAGTCCGGGTGGTCGGCCGCCGGCGCCGGGAGGGCGAGGAACATCCGGCCGACCTCGCCCTTGCGCCGCTCGATCCGGGCGAGACCGGAGCGCGCCGGGCGCGCCGGCGCAGTCGGCCGCTCGGGGGTCGCGGCCGACGGCGGCACCGGCGCGAACGCCCGCTCGACCGCCTCCAGAGCCCGGGCCGGCTCGCCGAGGTCGCCGGCCACCACCAGGACGGCGTTGCCCGGCGTGTAGACCCGGCGGTGGAAGGCCCGGAGCTCCTCGGTCCCGGTCGCCAGGAGCTCCGCGGCCGTCCCGAGGACCGGGCGGCCGTAGGGGTGCGGGCCGTAGAGCTCGGCCTCGACCCGCTGCGTCAGCGCGTCCCAGGGGTCGTCCTCGTACATCGCGATCTCCTCGAGGATCACGCGGCGCTCGCTCTCGACCTGCTCGGGATCGAGCAACAGACCGGCCATCCGGTCGGCCTCCATCTCGAGCGCCGCCTGCCAGCGGTCGGCAGCGAACTGGAAGTAGTAGACCGTGGCGTCGTGACCGGTGAAGGCGTTGTTGGCGCCGCCCAGGGCTTGCGTGCGGCGATCCACCTCGCCCAGGCCGAAGCGCGCCGAGCCCTTGAACATCATGTGCTCGAGGAAGTGGGCGATGCCGCCGTGGCCCGCGGGCTCGTCCCGGGTTCCGGCCCGGTACCAGAGGGCGGTGCTGACGACCGGCGCCTGCGGGTTGACCAGGAGCGCGACGGTGAGCCCCGAGGCTAGGCGCTCGACCGTGAGCTCTCCCGGAAGGCGAGGCAGAGCCGGCGGCGTGGCCGCTGCCTCGCCGGCGGCGGCGAGGGTCAAGAGCCGCCCTCCGAGGGATCCCCCGACGGGAGCAGCCGCACCTCGATCCGCTGCCGGGGCTCGGCCGCTCCGGTCGAGACGTCGACCGCGAAGTCCCGGCGCTCGAAGCCGGGAGCGACCAGGCTCAGGCGATGGCGCCCCGGGGGCAGCCGGAGCCAGCTGGCGGGGCGGCCGAGACGGCCGGGGAACTGCTCCGCGCGGCCGACCGGCCGGCCGTCCACCTCCACCCGGGCCGAGGGCGGCTGGACCGAGAAGGCCACCGCCTCCTGCACCCGGACGAGGGGGAGGTCGCCGAGCTCGAGCTCCGCAGCCGGCGCGGGCTCGAGCCGGGCCGCCACCCGGGTGGGGCTCGCCGCCCCGGCGCTCGCCCGGAGCAGCACGTGGTGGTCCGCCATGCCCGGGCTGCGGAGCCGCATCAGGTAGACGCCCTCTCCGGGGAGGTCGAGGGTCCGGCCCCGGGAGCCCGCGGTGAACTCGCTCGCCCGGCCGATCATCCGGCCGTCGACCAGGACGAAGCTGTCCGCCGGTTGGACGTCGAGGACCAGCGAGAGGCCGCTGTCGAGGCGCTGGTCCGCGTGCTCCTCGACCAGCTCCCGGACCGCCTGCCGCAGTACCGGCCGCCGCTCGATCGCCTCTTTGAGCCGTGGCGGGGCGACCGCCGGACCCGGCGCCGGCTCGGAGGCCTCCTCCGCCCGCGCCCCCGCCCCCGACTGGTCCGACGGCGTCTGGGTCTTTGCCACAGGCAGCTCGGCTCGGCCCCCAGCCCCGGGCTCAACGTCGCGTGCCGGGGTGCCCGACGGCTCGGCTTCCGGTGCCGGTTCCGGCTGGGCGGCGGGTCCCGCGACCGCCACCTTCGGCGGCCCGCCAGCCTCGGCTTCGCCCGCCGGGCCCGGGACCTCGAGGTCTCGGCCTTCGGCCGGAGCCTCCCGGCGTAGGGCGAGCTCAGGGGCGCCCTCTACCTCCGAGGAGCCGCCCGGGGCGAGGCTGGCGAGCCACAGGTAGCCCACCACCGCCGCACCGCCGGCGCCCACGAGGAGCACGGCGGCCACCACCGCCGCCACCAGGAACCGGCGCCGGCTCGGGGCGGGGGCAGCTACGGCAGCGATCGGGGGAGGCGGCGCCGCCGAAGGAACGGCCGGGCGGGTCTCGGCCGGCCGCCCGGCCACCTCCGCCGGCCGGGTCGGAACGGGCGCCGGCAGGGCGCCCGTCATCGACAGGAGCTGCGTTGCTTCGACCGGCTCCGCGGCCACCGCCGGCGCCGCCAGGACCTCCGGCGGCAGCTCCCGTTCGAGGCCGGCCAGCGCCTCGACCGCCTGCTCGGCGTCGGCGAAGCGCTCGCCCCGCCCCTTGGCGAGGAGGCGGGAGAGAACCTCGGTCAGCCGCGGCGCGAGGCCGTCGCGCAGCGGCATCGGCGGCGGCGGCTGATGCAGGATCTGGTAGACCAGGGTGGTCAGGGTCTCGGCGTCGAAAGGGCGGCGCCCGCCGAGGAGCTCGTAAAGCACCACTCCCAAGGAGAAAAGGTCGCTGCGGCCGTCGAGCTCCTCGCCCCGGACCTGCTCGGGGGAGAGGTAGTGGGGGCTTCCGATCACCATGCCGGTCATCGTCAGCTCGGTCGCCTGGCCGACGACCTTGGCGATGCCGAAGTCGCTGATCTTGACCCGGCCGTCGGCGGTGAGCAGGAGATTCGCCGGCTTGACGTCCCGGTGGACGATGCCGTGGCGGTGCGCGAAGGCGAGCCCGGAAGCGGTCTCCCGGGCGATCCGCAGGGCCTCGGCCGCAGTCGCCGGCTCGCCGCTCCGCAGCCGCCGGTCGAGGCCCTGGCCCTCGACGTGCTCGAAGGCGAGGTAGAGCGTGCCGTGATGGTCGCCGGCGTCGAACAGGGTGACGATGTGCGGGTGGATCAGGCGGCCTGCGGTCTTCGCCTCCCGCAGCAGGCGCTCCCGGCGGTCGGCCGCCTGCCGCGGCTCGTCCGAGAGCTGGCGCACGGTCTTGATCGCCACGTGCCGCTCGATGCGGGGGTCCTCGGCCAGGTAGACGACCCCCATCGCCCCGGAGCCGAGGGTCCGGAGGATGCGGTAGCGGCCGACCTGGTCGCCCTCGGCGAACGGCGTCATGCGCGGCCTCTCGACCGGGAGCTCCAGCGGCCGCTCAGCTCCCGGCCTCCTCGCTCTCCCCCTGGAAGGCCGCCTCCCGCGCCGCGAGCAGCCGCCGGGCCGCCTCCGCGCGGCTCGCCGGCACGCGCACCTCGATCTCCCCGAGGCGGCCGAGATGGGTCGGGAACTCGTGCGAGTACTTCCGGTCGAGCTCGCAGGGGATGCCCTCGCTCTCGAGGAAGCCCTCGATCAGCCCGGCCTGCTCCTCGTCCTCGACCACCTGGATCGAGAGCCACTCCTGGTCAGCGTATCGGGCGCGGTCGGTCGGCTCGGTCATGGGACCCTCCTCGGCCGGGATGATATCCCGCAGACCGTAGGGTGCGGCTTGCCGCACCCTACGCTTGGCATCGAATCTGCTCTCCCTTCTCCCCCTATGCGCAAGCTCCATCTCCTTCTCGTCCTGACTCTGCCCCTGACCGCCGCGGGGGCGTCCTTCGCCGAGGACGCTTCCGCCTGGGCGGTGCTCGACGGAGCCCGGAAGAGCCTGGCGGCCTCGGGGGCCGAGCGGGCCGAGTTCATCCAGACCTACGTGCCGGCCGGCTTCTCCTCGGGCGAGGAGGAGGCGGGGCGAATCGCCTTCCGGCTGCCGGACTGCCTGCGCTGGGACTACTCCGAGCCCTACCCGAAGAGCTTCCTGCTGTGCGGCGACCGGGTCTACTCCTGGAACCCGGAGGACGGGCGCGGGCAGACCGCGGCGGTCGACCGGGAGAGCCAGCCGGGGCTCGACCTGCTGCTGCTGCCGGTCGAGGAGCTCTCCGGGCGCTACGACGCTTCGGCGGAGAGCGCCGGC
>DATKCC010000288.1:0-2898 GCA_035513375.1 Thermoanaerobaculia bacterium
TGACCGGGTTCTGGCAGCGGGCGCTGGGGACCATCGTGGCCCTGCTGGTGGTGCTGGCGCTGGTGCTGGTGCTGGGGCGCAAGCTTCAGCAGGGCGGCGCCACGCTGCTGAGCTTTCGCGACTCCCGAGCCAAGCTGGTCACCGAGGCCCAGCCCAAGATCACCTTCGCCGACATCGCCGGGATCGAGGAGGCGCAGGTCGAGGTCCAGGAGCTGCTGGCCTTCCTGGCCGATCCCGCCAAGTTCACCCGCCTGGGCGGCCGCATTCCCAAGGGTGTCCTCCTGATGGGGCCGCCCGGGACCGGCAAGACCCTCCTGGCGCGCGCCATCGCCGGCGAGGCCGGCGTCCCGTTCTTCTCCATCTCCGGGTCGGATTTCGTGGAGATGTTCGTGGGCGTGGGCGCCAGCCGGGTGCGGTCGCTGTTCCAGCAGGGCAAGGACAACGCTCCCTGCATCATCTTCATCGACGAGATCGACGCCGTGGGACGCCAGCGGGGCACCGGTCTGGGCGGCGGCCACGACGAGCGCGAGCAGACGCTCAACCAGCTCCTGGTCGAGATGGACGGCTTCGAGTCGAACGAGGGCGTCATCCTGATCGCCGCCACCAATCGCCCGGACGTCCTCGACCCGGCGCTGCTTCGCCCCGGGCGCTTCGACCGCCGCGTGGTCGTCGACCGGCCGGACATCGGCGGCCGGCTCGGCATCCTCCAGGTCCACACCCGCCAGATCCCGCTCGACGACTCGGTCGACCTGAGGGTCATCGCCCGCGGCACCCCCGGCTTCGCCGGCGCCGACCTCTCGAACCTGGTCAACGAGGCCGCACTGGTCGCCGCCCGGCGGGGTCGCAAGTCGGTCCACATGGACGACTTCGAGTTCGCCAAGGACAAGGTGCTGATGGGGGTCGAGAGGAAGACCCTGATCCTGACCGACGACGAGAAGCAGGTCACCGCCTACCACGAGGCCGGTCACGCCCTGGTCGCCGCCTTCACCGCCGGCGCCGACCCGGTCCACAAGGTCACGATCATCCCGCGCGGCCGCGCCCTGGGCCTGACCATGCAGCTCCCGACCGAGGACAAGCACAACTACCGCCGCAGCTACGTCGAGGCCCAGATCTCGATCCTGATGGGCGGCCGCGTGGCCGAGGAGCTGACCCAGGACGACATCACGACCGGCGCCGGCAACGACATCGAGCGCTCGACCGAGCTCGCCCGCCGGATGGTCCAGGAGTGGGGCATGTCGCAGCTCGGGCCGCTCTCCTTCGGCGGCGCCGAGGAGCCGGTCTTCCTCGGCCGCGACTACGGCCAGCGCTCGCACTACAGCGAGGACACGGCGGTTCGGATCGACCGCGAGGTCGAGCGCATCGTCACCGGCGGCTACGAGCGCGCCCACGAGGTCCTCTCCGTGCGCCGGGCGATCCTCGACGCCCTCGCCCGCGAGCTCCTCGACCAGGAGTCGATCGACGGCAAGCGGGTCTACGAGCTCATTCACGAGATGACCGGCGAGGACCTGACTCCCGCCGCCGCCGAGCTCGACGCCGGCCACGACGCCGGCGACGAGGGCCCCGAGGCCCGCCTGACGCCTACCGCCGCCCCCGCGCCGGCCGAGGACGAGGACGAAGGCGAAGGCGCCGCCCAGGAGCCACCCGCCGAAGAGGAAGAGCGCGAGCGCGTGGCCGCCGGCATCTCCCGCCGCACGACCTCCTCCTGAGCAGGCCCGGGCCCGCAGCGTGCGGCCACGACCGGCCGCCCCTGAATGCAGGATCTCGGCCGGGCCCGCGATAGACTCGGGCCGCGCCTGGCCGGGGGGCCTTGGAGCTGGCCGGGGCGCACGCCACAGATGACCCGCACCGCCACGACGACCGCCGCGCCCGCTCATCCGCCTCCCGCCGTGACCTCCGGGGAGTCGTCCGCCTCCCACTCCCCCACCCGCTGGACGCTGGCCCTCCCGCGCGGGCGGGCGCTCGCGCTCGCCGCTGGCCGGCCGGCCGTGATCGGGGTCCTGAACCTGACGCCCGACTCGTTCAGCGACGGCGGGCGGTGGTTCGATCCGGCCGACGCCTCGCGGGCGGTGGAGCGCGGGCTGGCGATGCTCGAGGAGGGGGCGGAGCTGCTCGACCTGGGGGCGGAGTCGACCCGGCCGGGGGGCGGGGTCTACGGCGGCGGCGCGCGGGAAGTGCCGGCCGAGGAGGAGCTGGCGCGCCTCCTGCCGGTGCTCGAGGCCCTACGCGCCGCGACCGATGCGCCGCTCTCGGTCGACACCCGCAAGGCCGCCGTCGCCCGGGCCGCCCTCGCCGCCGGGGCCGACCTGGTGAACGACGTCTCGGCCCTCGCCGACCCGGAGATGGGAGCGGTCGTCGCCGCCGGCGGCTGCCCGGTCGTCCTGATGCACAGCCGGGGCGAGATCGCGACCATGCAGCGGGGGATCCGCTTCCGGGACGTGGTCGCCGAGGTCCGGGAAGAGCTGGCGGCGGCCGTGGCGCGGGCCGAGGGCACCGGGATCGCCCGCGGCCGGATCGTGGTCGACCCGGGGCTCGGCTTCGGCAAGACGGCAGAGCAGAACCTGGCTCTCCTCGCCGCCCTCCCCTCGCTCGCGGCCCTCGGCCTCCCGGTGCTGGTCGGCGCCAGCCGCAAGAGCTTTCTGGGCGCCGTCACCGGCGAGCCCCCGGACCGGCGCCTGCCGGGGAGCCTCGCCGCCGCCGCCCGGGCGGCCGCCGGCGGCGCCGCCCTGCTGCGCGTCCACGACGTCGCCGAGACCGTGAGCTTCCTCCGGGTCTGGACGGCGATCGGCGAGGCCCGCAGCTGATGCTCGCCGAGGGCCTCCAGCTCCCGTTCGGGATCGCCTGGCGCGACCTGATCGACGTCCTCGCGGTCGCGGTCGTCGTCTACAACCTGCTGCTGCT
>DATKCC010000289.1:0-4949 GCA_035513375.1 Thermoanaerobaculia bacterium
GCCCGCGAGGGCATCTTCCTCGCCTTCCAGTACCCGGTCGAGATCCCCGGGGTGTCGAACACCTACTTCCTGAAGGCCGCCTTGAACGCCATCCGCAAGCACCGCGGCGAGCCGGCGATCGATGCGATGGACTTCCTCGCCCTGGTGCGCGAGAAGATGAAGCTGGTCGAGATGGAGGAGACGCTTCTCAACCGCCCGGTGAACGAGGGCTTCTCGGGCGGCGAGAAGAAGCGCAACGAGATCTTCCACATGTCGGTCCTCGACCCGAAGCTGGCGGTCCTCGACGAGACCGACTCGGGGCTCGACATCGACGCCCTGCGAACCGTCGCCGCCGGCGTCAACTCCCTGCGCGGGCCGGACCGCGCGTTCCTGGTCATCACCCACTACCAGCGGCTGCTCGCCTACATCGTGCCGGACCGGGTCCACGTCCTGATCGACGGCCGGATCGTCCAGAGCGGCGGCCCGGAGCTCGCCGAGGAGCTCGAGGCCAAGGGCTACGGCTGGGCCGAGAAGGACTTGGCGCAGGCCGCAACGGCCGGGGCCGCCGCTGTCTCCCCGAGCGCGTGATGGGAGTTGACGCGATGGCCGCCTTGAGCGAGGAAGTCCAGAAGGCCGAGCTCGCCGAGAGCTCGTTCTTCGCCGGCTACGCCGAGTTCGAGCGCGCCCGCCGGGGGCGCGAGCCCGAGCCGGTGGCGAAGCTGCGCCGGCGCGGCATCGAGCGCTTCGCCGAGCTCGGGTTCCCGACGCAGCGGCAAGAGGAGTGGCGGTTCACCAACGTCGCCCCGATCGCCAAGGGCGAGTTCCACCGCGTGGGTCCGGGCACCGAGGTCGGGACCCGCACGGCGCCCAAGGGTGCGATCGAGCCCTGGCTCATCGCGAGCGCCGGCACCCACCTGGTGTTCGTCGACGGCCAGCTCGCGCCGGAGCACTCGGACCTCGCCGGCCTGCCGCCCGGCACCGTGCTGTCGGGGCTCGGCGACGCCCTGATCGAGCACCCGGAGCTGGTCGAGGCGCACCTCGCCCGCCACGCCTCCTTCGAGACCCATCCGTTCGTGGCCCTCAACACCGGCTTCATGGCCGAGGGCGCGTTCCTCTACCTGCCGCCGAAGACGCTGATCACCGAGCCGATCCACGTGCTCTTTCTCTCGACCGGCACCGCCGACGCCGGCGGGCGCCCGCCGGTGGCCTACCCGCGCAACCTGGTGATCCTCGGCGAGGCCGCCCAGGCGACCCTGATCGAGACCTACGCCGGCCCCGAAGGGATCGAGTACTTCAATTGCCCGGTGACCGAGATCGTCTGCGGCCCGGCGGCGGTTCTCGACCACTACAAGATGCAGCAGGAGTCGACCGACGCCTTCCACATGGCGACCTTCCAGCTCCATCAGGAGCGCGGCTCGAGCTACGCCCTCCATTCGATCTCCCTGGGCGGCGCCCTGGTCCGAAACGACGTCAACACCCGGCTCGACGGCGAAGGCTGCGAGTCGATCCTCAACGGCCTCTACATGGTGCGCGGCCGCCAGTTCGTCGACCACCACATGCGGGTCGAGCACGCCGCGCCCCACTGTCACAGCTTCGAGCTGTTCAAGGGGATTCTCGACGAGCGCTCGCGGGGGGTGTTCAACGGCCTGATCCACGTCCACCCGGGCGCGCAGAAGACCGACGCCAAGCAGTCGAACCAGAACCTGCTGCTCTCGGACCAGGCGCTGGTCAACTCCCACCCGCAGCTGCTGATCTTCGCCGACGACGTCCGGTGCACCCACGGCTCGACCGTGGGCCAGCTCGACGACGACGCGATCTTCTACCTGCGCTCCCGCGGTATCGGCGAGGAGGCGGCCCGGAGCCTGCTGATCTACGCCTTCGCGAGCGACATCGTGGGGCGGATCAAGGTCCCGGAGCTCCGGCGCGACCTCGAGGAGTTCCTGTTCACCCGCCTGCCCAAGGGCGAGGTAGTCCGCCAGGCGGTGTGAGGCCCAGAGGTCGACATGAACCGAGCAGCGAGATCTCTGAGCGAGCTTGCCTTCGATGTCGAGGCCATCCGCGCCGAGTTTCCCGGCCTCCACCAGGAGGTCCACGGCCACCCGCTGGTCTATCTCGACAACGCCGCCACCGCGCAGAAGCCGCGCGCGGTGATCGCGGCCGTCGAGCGCTTCTACCTCCGCGACACCTCGAACATCCACCGCGGGGTGCACACGCTCGCCGAGCGGGCGACCGCGACCTACGAAGGAGCGCGCGCGGCCGTCGCCCGGTTCCTCGGCGCGCCATCGGCCGACGAGGTGGTCTTCACTCGGGGCACCACCGAGTCGATCAACCTGGTCGCCCGGAGCTTCGTGCGACCGCACCTCGCACCGGGCGACGAGGTGCTGGTCACCTGGATGGAGCACCACGCCAACATCGTCCCCTGGCAGATCGTCTGCGGCGAGGCCGGAGCGACGCTCCGGGCGGTGCCGATCGATGAGCGGGGGGTGCTCGACCTCGCGGCCCTCGACGAGGCCCTCGACCGCGGCCGCGACCGGAATGGGAATCGGGTCAAGCTCGTCGCCCTGGGCCACGTCTCGAACGCCCTCGGTACTGTCAACCCGGTCCGTGAGGTGGTCGAGCGCGCCCACGCCAGGGGTGTGCCGGTGCTCCTCGACGGCGCCCAGGCGGTGCCCCACATGCCGGTCGACGTCGCAGCTCTCGGGTGCGACTTCTACGCCTTCTCCTCGCACAAGGTCTTCGGCCCGAGCGGCATCGGCATCCTCTGGGGCAGGGGCGAGCTCCTGGCCGGGATGCCGCCGATGCTGGGCGGCGGCGACATGATCCGCTCGGTCTCGTTCGAGGGCACGACCTACGCCGATCCGCCCAAGCGCTTCGAGGCCGGAACCCCAAACATCGAGGGCGCGGCCGGGCTCGCGGCGGCGCTCGGCTTCCTCGCCGGCCTCGACCGCGAGGCGGTCATGGCCCACGAGGAGGCGCTCGTCGCCCACGCCGTCGAGGAGCTGGCAGAGATCCCCGGCGTCACGCTCGTAGGCACCGCGCCCGATCGGGCGGCGATCGTCTCGTTCACCGTCGCGGGCATCCACCCCCACGACGTGGGAACGATCCTCGACGGCCGCGGTGTCGCGATCCGGGCCGGTCACCACTGCGCGCAACCGCTCATGCGGCGCTTCGGCCTCCCGGCCACCGCCCGCGCTTCGTTCGCCCTCTACAACACCCACGCCGAGGTCGAGGCCCTGGCCGCAGCGGTCCGGCACGCCCGGAAGGTGTTCGGCGTATGAGCGACCTGCGCGACCTCTACCAGGAGGTGATCCTGGACCACAACAAGAGCCCGCGGAACTTCCGCGAGCTGCCCGCGGCCGACCGTCACGCCCACGGCGACAACCCGCTCTGCGGCGACCTGGTGACGATCTACGTCGGCCTCGACCAGGAGACCCTCCGCGAGGTGACCTTTCAGGGCTCGGGCTGCGCCATCTCCCAGGCCTCGGCCTCGATGATGACCGACGCCGTCCGCGGCAAGACGGTCGTGGAGGCCCGGGCGCTGGCGCGGCAGTTCCGTACCCTGCTCACCGAGGACGGCGGCCCGGAGGCCGGGCTCGACGATCCTGCCGCGCTCGGCAAGCTCGCCGTCTTCACCGGGGTCAAGGACTACCCGATGCGCGTCAAGTGCGCCACCCTCGCCTGGCATACGCTGGCCGCGGCCCTCGAGGGCAAGCAAGATCCGGTATCTACGGAGACCTGAGAGCACACCCCATGAACGGACAGAGCAAGAACCCCGTGAAGCTCGATTCGGCCGGGCTCGAGACCGGCAACGAGACCCCCGCTGCGCCGGTCGAGGCCGCCCCCGGGCCGGCAGCTCCGGTAGCTTCCGGCGCCGCTTCCGGGGAGGCCGAGATCGAGGACCGGGTGGTCCGGACGCTCAAGACGATCTACGACCCCGAGATCCCGGTCGACATCTACGAGCTGGGACTGATCTACGACATCGGCGTGGAGCGCTCGGAGACCGGCGAGCGGGCGGTCCTGGTGAAGATGACCCTGACCTCCCCCGCCTGCCCGGTAGCCGGCTCGCTCCCCGGAGAGGTCGAGCAAAAGGTCGCCGGGGTCGAAGGCGTGGACCGGGCCGAGGTCGAGCTGGTCTGGGACCCGGCGTGGAACCCGAGCATGATGTCGGAGGTGGCGAAGCTGGAGCTGGGCTTCTTCTGAGGACCACCGGCGGCTTCCTTCGGTGGTTGCGGAATATCGCCGGCCCCGATCTGGGTTAGACTTGGCATCGGTTTCTCTAAAGGTAAGGGCTTGCAACGGCCCGGGCACACCCTCCGGTACGCCCATTCCCGGGGCTGTTTCGGCCCGGAGGAGCTGGACCCTCCCCGGAGTCGCGCCCGGGGGGTCTGCCCTGGGAGTCACGCGGGCCGGCGGCGGTGGCCTGACCAGCGCTCGTCCGGCTCGCCTCCCGGGGCGCGCTGCGATACAGTAGGGGGGGAATCCGTGGAGCTCGAGATGCCGGCAATCGATCAGCCTCGGCAAGAGGAGTCGTTCGACGCGCTGCTCGAGCGGCTCAAGCCGCGCCTGAAGCAGATCCTCTATCGCTACCAGGTACCCCCGGAGGACGCCGAAGACATCCTCCAGGAGGCGCTCCTCGCAACGGTCCTCAAGTGGGAGCGGATCCGCAGTCCCGAGGCCTGGCTGGTAGTCACCCTCAAGAACCGGTGCCTGATCTACTGGCGCCGCCGCCGGGGCAGCCTCTGCTCGGCGGTCGACGACGCCGCGCTCGAGCTCCTTTCCGAGCCCGAGGACCCGCCGCAGGAGCGCCAGCACCTGCAGTGGCACCTGGACAGCCTCCTCGGCCACCTCCCCGCGCGGCATCAGGACCTGCTGCGCATGCGCTACCTGGAGGGCCACAGCCCCTCCGAGGTGGCCGCCCAGCTCGGCTACTGCCAGTCGAGCGTCAGGAAGCTCGCGAGCCGCTGCCTGGC
>DATKCC010000290.1:0-3008 GCA_035513375.1 Thermoanaerobaculia bacterium
CCTCACCGAGCCTGAACACGCGCCGGCGGGAGCCCTCGGCGAGGTCTACCGGGCGGTCGCCGCGGTCCGCATGGGAGCGAGCCTGGAGACCGCGGTCCCGCACCTGGCGGAGAATCTCGAGGCGGCCGCTCCCGACTCGACCGTACCCTGGCTCGACCTCGCCCAGGGACAGCTCAGCCTCCAGCGCTGGGCCGACGCCGGGGCGACCCTCGGCCGGGTGCTGGCGCGCTCGCCGGGCAACCCGCTCGCTCGCGAGTGGCTGGCGATCGCCCTAGCCGGGCGCGGGCGCTCGGGAGAGGCGGTCGAGCTCCTCCGCGAGCTCCTGGCCGAGGACCCGGATCGCCCCGAGCCGAGGTTCAACCTGGCCCGGCTGGCGCTCGCCCGGGATGGCGGGGCCGAGGAGGCCGCAGGCCACCTCCGTCGCGTCCTTGAGCTCCGTCCCAACCAGGTCGCCGCCTGGCACTACCTGGGAGAGGCGCACCTCGCCCTGGGCCGCCCGGTGGAGGCCGCCGACGCCCTCCGCCGGGCCCTGGAGCTCGACCCCGGCCGCACCGATGCCTACCTCCGGCTGGCGGACGCACTGGTCGCCCTCGATCGGCGGGACGAGGCCCTGCGCTATCTCCGTCACGGGGCGAAGGTGGCCGCGCGGCCCGAGGAGCTGCAGGCCAAGCTGGCAGCCCTGGAACCGTAGGGTGCGGGGTCGAGGGGTTGAGGGGGTGATCCGATTGAGCCCTGTCAGCTCCCGTGGCGGTAGAACGAGAGAGCGCTCTCGCCGTAGCGGCGCTGGTCGACCCTGACGAGGCCGGCCGCCTCGGGCGGGAGGGCGATCCGGGCCGAGTGCTCGACCGCGAGCTCGCCGTCCTCGGCCACCAGGGGCGCGACCGCAGCGAGGAGGACCGAGTAGCCCGGGAAGCGGTAGGGAGGGTCCGCGAACAGCAGGTCGAAGGGCCCCTCGCCGCGCTCAGCGAGCTCGGCGAGTCCCCCGGGGAGGTCGAGGCGCCGGAGGTCCACCAGGGCCTCGCCCAGGCGGTCGCGGTTGCTCTGGAGGACCGCAAAACCCCGCCGGTCGGAGTCGACGCAGAGCACCCGGAGAGCCCCGCGGCCCGCCGCCTCGAGCCCCACGGCACCGCTGCCGGCGAAGAGGTCGAGCACCCGGGCGCCCGCCGAGAGCGGCCCCTGCCAGATCGAGAACAGGGCCTCCCGCACGCGGCCCTCGGTGGGACGCGCCCCGGGGGGAACCGACAGCCAGCGCCCCTTGTGCGCGCCGCCGGTGATCCGGACGCGATTCGGAGGCTTCACGGCCGGGCCGCGCGGCGCCGCTCGCTCACGGCTCCGGCCGCCCCCGGGAGATGACCGCGACGAAGACCTCCCGCAGCTCGCCCGCGGGCAGATAGAGGGTCAACGGCAGCTTCAGCCCCTGGAGCTCCACCCCCTTGCCGTCGGCCGTCTCCTGGAGGACTCGGAAGCGGGCGCCGTCGGCGCGTTCGAGGACGTCCCCCCGGCGCGGCACGTACCCCGGCGGCAGACCGAAGCCGCGGGCGCCCTCGGCCACCTCTCCCAGCTCCTGGGCGATCGCCACCACCCGGGAGAGCGCGAGCGGCAGGGTGGCGTAGCGGGAGAACTGGAAGTGGATCGGCCCCTTCCTGCCCTCGCGCAAAGGGAGCTCCAGCACGCAGCGCTCGACCCATTCGCCGTCGACGCCGTGGATCTCGGAGCGGACCTCGGACAGGTCCTCGGCTTCGAGCCGGGCGACGGCGCCCTCCAGGGCCGGAGGGTCGAGCTCGCCCAGGAGCATCTCCTCCTCCCCCGGCGGCCCGTCACGGAGCCGGACCGTGCCGTTGCCGAACAGCGTCACCTCCCGGCGGCCGAGGGCGCTCGAGCAGTCGAAGCGGAGGAGGACGAGGGAGCGCAGGTCCCCTCGGGGGGCGGCGTCGAGGATCGACGGCCCGGTCTCCCGGCCCTGCCGTTGTGCCGCTGGAGCGCCCGGGGCGCCGGCGGCGAGGCAGAGCCACGCCGCCCCGGCCGCCAGGAGCGCGCCGAGAGACCGGTCCGGGCTCACGGCCCCTCCCCCGCGGTGCCGGTGGCCGCCAACGCGGCGCGCTCGCCGGCATGGTCGTCGAGATACCCGAGAGCGGCCGCGAGCTCCTCCTCGGGGCCGATCTCGCCGTCGAGGCGGGCGCGCCGGACCGCCTCCAGCGCGTCGCCGATCCACCGGCCCGGGGGGATCCCGCGCTCGACCAGGTCCCGGCCCCGGATCGCGAGCTCGAGCGGCCGGAACTCCGAGAGCTCCCGGCGGGCCCAGGTGCGGACCGTCTCATCCTCGGAAGCGACCAGCAGTAGGAGCTCCTCGCCCGAGAGCTCGGCGAGGGCGGCCGAGACCTCGTGGGGCCGAACGCCTGGGCGGCCCAGCGCCCTGCCCGCCGCCGCCAAGCGCCGGGCGGAGCCGGCGAGGAGCCGCCGATCGTCGGCCGAGAGCATCAGCCGCTCGGTCAGCGCCGCGACCGCCTCCGGCCTCAGGCCCGGCTCGTCAGCCCCCCCGCGGCCCACCGGCCCTGCCCCGCCGCCGCCCTGGACGAGCGCCAGGAGGATCAGGCGCCAGAGCGCCGCCGCCGGCTCGGTGAGCCCCTCCACGGAGTACCAGTCCCAGGCCGCGACCGCCCGCCGCAGGCGCTCCCCATGGGGTTGACCCGGCTCCTCGAGCCGGAGCGCCGGATGGAGTGCCGAGAGCACGCCCAGCCCCTCAAGGCGCTCGAGCCCCCGGACCGCCAGGGCCGGGTCGTCGAGCAGCAGGATCAGCTCCTCCCGGAGCCGCGCGCCGGAGAGGCGGTCGAAGACCCCTTCCGTAAGGGCTACCTCGACCAGGTGATGGGTCTCGGGCGAGATCTCGAACCCGAGGCGCAGCCCCAGCCGGACCGCCCGCAGCACCCGGGTAGGGTCGTCGATGAACGACAGGCTGTGGAGCACCCGGAGGAGCCCGTTCTCGAGGTCCCGGCGGCCGCCGAAGAAAT
>DATKCC010000291.1:0-2944 GCA_035513375.1 Thermoanaerobaculia bacterium
CTCGAGCGCTTGCCGTACAGCCTGAAGGTCCTGCTCGAGAACCTCCTGCGCCGCGAGGACGGCGCGACGGTCACGGCCGAAGACGTCGAGGCGCTGGCCGGCTGGGATCCTGCGTCCGAGCCCTCCCGGGAGATCGCCTTCATGCCGGCGCGGGTCCTGCTCCAGGACTTCACCGGGGTTCCCGTCGTCGTCGACCTCGCGGCCATGCGCGACGCCATGGCCGCGATGGGCGGCGACCCCCGGGCGATCAACCCGCTCCAGCCGGCCGAGCTGGTGATCGACCACTCCGTGCAGGTCGACGAGTACGGCTCCCAGGCCGCCTTCCTGATCAACGCCGAGCGCGACTACGAGCGGAACGCCGAGCGCTACGGCTTCCTGCGCTGGGGCCAGAAGGCGTTCGCCAACTTCAAGGTCGTGCCGCCGGCGACCGGTATCGTCCACCAGGTGAACCTCGAGTACCTCGCCCGGGTAGCCATGACCTCGCCCGCCGGCGACGGTGGCGCCCCCTGGGCCTACCCGGACACCCTGGTCGGCACCGACTCCCACACCACCATGATCAACGGCCTGGGCGTCCTCGGTTGGGGTGTCGGCGGGATCGAAGCCGAAGCCGCCATGCTCGGCCAGCCGATCTCGATGCTGATCCCCCAGGTCGTCGGCTTCCGCCTCGCCGGCCGGCTGGCCGAGGGGGCGACCGCCACCGACCTCGTCCTGACCGTCACCCAGATGCTCCGTGCCCGGGGAGTGGTCGGGAAGCTCGTCGAGTTCTTCGGCCCCGGGCTCGCGACCCTACCGCTCGCCGACCGGGCGACGATCGCCAACATGGCCCCGGAGTACGGCGCGACCTGCGGCATCTTCCCCGTAGACCGGGTCGCCCTCGACTACCTCGCCTTCACCGGCCGCCCGGAGGAGCAGGTGGCGCTGGTCGAGGCCTACTTCCGGGAGCAGGGCCTGTTCCACACTTCCGAGAGCCCCGAGGCCGAGTACTCCGACACGCTCGGGCTCGACCTCGCGACGGTCGAGCCCTCGCTCGCAGGGCCCCGCCGGCCCCAGGACCGGGTGGCGCTTTCCCGGGTGCCCGAGAGCTTCCGCGCCGAGCTCCTCGAGCTCGCGCTCCCCGACCGGGCATCGACCGCTGCGCCGAAGCCGGCCAACGCCCTCAACCAGGTCAGCCGCTGGGAGGGCGAGGGCGGCGACGAGAAGGCCGTGGCCGTTGCCGGGCCGCGGGTGCGAGAGATCGCCGACGGCCGGGTCCACGTCGCCCACGAGGGCCGGGAGTACGAGCTCGCCCACGGCTCGGTGGTGATCGCCGCCATCACCTCCTGCACCAACACCTCGAACCCGTCGGTGATGGTCGCCGCGGGCCTGGTGGCGAAGAAGGCGGTCGAGAAGGGGCTCCGGACCAAGCCCTGGGTCAAGACCAGCCTCGCCCCGGGCTCGAAGGTGGTGACCGACTACCTCGCGGACTCCGGCCTGATGCGCCCGCTCGAGGCGCTCGGCTTCCACCTCGTCGGCTACGGCTGCACGACCTGCATCGGCAACTCCGGGCCGCTCCCGGTCGAGATCGCCGAAGCCGTCCGTGCGGGCAGGCTGGTGACCGTCTCGGTCCTCTCGGGCAACCGCAACTTCGAGGGCCGCATCAACCCGGACGTGCGCGCCAACTACCTCGCCTCGCCGCCGCTGGTCGTCGCCTACGCCCTGGCCGGCCGGATCGATCTCGACCTCTACGAAGAGCCGCTGGGCGAGGACGCCGACGGTCGCCCGGTCTTCCTCCGGGACGTCTGGCCCTCACGGGAGGAGATCCTCGAGGTGACCGCGCGCTCGGTCCGTTCCGAGATGTTCCGCCGGCAGTACGCGGACGTCTACGCCGGTGACGAGCGCTGGAACGCCCTGCCGGTGCCCGAGGGGGACACCTACGCCTGGGAGGTGGACTCGACCTACGTCAAGCTGCCGCCCTACTTCGCCGGGTTCGCCGCCGAGCCCGAGCCGGTCCGCGACCTCGCGGGCGCCCGGGTCCTCGCGCTGCTCGGCGACTCGATCACCACCGACCACATCTCCCCGGCCGGAGCGATCAAGAGCGACAGCCCGGCGGGCCGGTACCTGGTCGAGCGCGGCGTGCCGCCCCGGGACTTCAACTCCTACGGCTCGCGGCGGGGCAACCACGAGGTGATGATGCGCGGCACCTTCGCCAACGTCCGCCTGCGCAACCAGCTCACGCCGGAGATCGAGGGCGGCTTCACCCTCCACCTGCCTGACGGCGAGCCGATGACGATCTTCGACGCCGCCATGAAGTACCGCGACGAGGGAGTGCCACTGGTCATCCTGGCGGGCGCCGAGTACGGCGCCGGTTCCTCCCGCGACTGGGCGGCCAAGGGGCCGGCCCTCCTCGGGGTCCGGGCGGTCCTCGCCCGGAGCTTCGAGCGCATCCACCGCTCGAACCTGATCGGCATGGGGATTGCGCCGCTCGAGCTGCCGGCGGGCGAGTCGGCCGAGAGCCTCGGGATCACCGGCCGGGAGACCTTTTCGATCGAGGGCCTCGCCGCGGGGGTCGAGAGCGGCTTCGCCGGTGGTCGGGAGGTGACCGTACGGGCGACCCTCGACGACGGCGGCCCAGTGATCGAGGTCCGAGCCCGGGTCCGCCTCGACACCCCCCAGGAGGTGGCCTATCTCCGCCACGGTGGCATCCTCCAGTACGTCCTGCGCCAGCTGCTCGCGTAGCTAGCGTAGGGTGGGCCTTGGCCCACCAGGGCCCTGAGCGGGGGCGACGATGCCTCGCCGGACCACGCGGTCCCGACCAATCCGTTGCAGACCCTGAGGCGTATTCTCCGGGGGCGGGAAGAGCCGTCCCCGCGATCGGAAGGAGGCCTCACCATGAGACGACCCACCCCCTGGACGCTGGCGGCCGCCCTGGTCGCCCTCTCCGCCTGCACCGCCCAGGCGGACCCCG
>DATKCC010000292.1:0-3809 GCA_035513375.1 Thermoanaerobaculia bacterium
GGGGGAACCCCGGAGCTACCACGCCCACGCCTACGCCGCCCTGGGCGACGGCTGGTGGCGCCTCGACGATCTCGAGCGGGCCCGCGAGGCCTGGCGCCGCGGGCTCGAGCGGATCCCGGGGGCGGCGGGCCTCGAGGAGCGCCTGGCCCTCGACGACGAGGCCCTGGACGGGTACCTCGAGGACCACTACGCCACGGGCAACCGGGTGGCGACGGACCTGCGCGAGCTATGGGCCGAGCAATGACCGCATCCAAGCCGCATCGCCTCCCCTCACCCCGACCCTCTCCCCTCCCGACCACGATGCTGCGCGTCGCGGTGCCCGAGGGGCGAGGGCGCCCCACCCAGCCCCGCAGGTGCCGCCGATCATCGAGCAACCGTAGGATGAGCCTCAGCCCACCGGAAACGTGGTCGTTGCTGCTGGTCGCTCTGGCAACACCCGTGGCCGCCGAGCCCCCGGCGATCCGCTTCGAGGAGGTCTCCGCCGCCGCCGGCGCCCGTTTCGTCCACTCGGCGCGGAGCTTCGGGGACCGCTACAAGGCCCAGGTGCTCGAGATGTTCACCGACGGCGGCGCCGCGGTCGCGGTCGGAGACTTCGACGGCGACGGCCACGAGGATCTGTTCCTCACCGACTCGGGCGAGGGCAAGCTCAACCGGCTGCTGCGGAACCTCTACGGCGAGACCGGCGAGCTCCGGTTCGCCGACGTGACCGAGGCGGCCGGGGTCGGCGGCGGCAACGACGCCCGCTCGGTCGTCTCCGACGCGCTCTGGTTCGACTTCGACGACGACGGGCGTCTCGACCTCCTCGTCGCCCGGTTCGGGACCCCGCTCCTGTACCGGAACCTCGGGGCCGATGGAGCGCGGGCGGAGACGAGCTCCGCCCCTACAACCGGTGGTGCGCTCACCGCAGCCGAGAAGCACGCCTCCCTCTCCCCCCAGGCCGGGGGGAGAGGGACCGAGGGTGAGGGGGCCATGGCGGAGCCGCTCCGCTTCCAGGAGGTCGCCGAACCCGCCGGCCTGACCAAGTTCGCCAACACCATCTCCGTCATCGCCTTCGACTACGACGGCGACGGCTGGCTCGACCTCATGTTCGGCAATTACTTCCCGCCCGAGGATCTCCTCGACCCCGACAACCGCAATGTCCTCCCGAACGACCTCGACGACGCCGACAACGGCGGCGGCGTCTCCCTCTGGCGCAACGTCCCGGGCGGCTCCGAGGCGACCGGCGGCCGGGCCTTCGTCGAGGTCACCGCCGAGGCCGGCCTCGCCCACCACACCGGCTGGACCCTCGACCTCGGCCACGGCGACCTCACCAACGACGGCCGCCAGGACGTCTACCTGGCCGGCGACTACGGCACCGACCGCCTGTTCCTCAACCGCGGGCCCGGACCGGACGGGATCACCACCTTCGAGGACGCCACCGTCGGCGCCCTGGGCGGCTTCGATACCAAGAAGGGCATGAACGTCGACATCGCGGACTTCGACCGCGACGGCTGGCTCGACGTCTACGTCACCAACATCACCGACGAGTACATGCGGGAGTGCAACATGCTCTGGCACAACCAGGGCCCAGCCTCGACTGGAAGCGCGGCTGGAGCCTGGGATGGAGCCGCGGCCGGCCCCGGGGACGGAGCCCCGAGCCGGATCACCTTCCTCGACGTCTCGGCCGAGACCGGCACCTGCGACACCGACTGGGGTTGGGCGGCCAAGTTCGGAGACTTCGACAACGACGGCTGGGAGGACCTGTTCGTGGTCACCGGCCTGCGCTCGGCCGGCGAGGAGAACTACATCCCGCTGTTGCTCGAGACGATCATCACCCCCGGGATCGACTTCTCCGACCTCGACAGCTACCCGGAGATCGGTGAGCGCACGTGGAGCGGCTACCAAAAACAGCGCCTGTTTCGGAACCTCGGCGACGGCACCTTCCGCGAGATGGCCGAGGAGGCCGGGGTGGCCACCGACCTCGACGGCCGCGGGATCGGGGTCGCCGACTTCGACTCCGACGGCCGCCTCGACCTCTACCAGTCGAACCAGCGCCGGGAGTCCCTGCTGTTCCGCAACGTCACCGAGCGGGCCGGCCGCTGGATCCAGCTCCGGCTGGTCGGGGCGGGGGTCCGGGAGGGCGGCTCGAACCGCTCCGCCATCGGCGCCCGGGTGACGGTGACGGCGGGCGGCGAGACCTACCTCCGCGAGGTCGACGGCGGCAACGGCTACGCCAGCCAGTCGACGACCAGGCTCCACTTCGGCCTGGGCCGGGCCGAGGCGGTGGAGAGGATCGAGATCCGCTGGCCGAGCGGCCGCGTCGAGGTGCTGGAGACGAAGGACGGCAAACCCCCGCTCCCGCTTGACGCCGTGAGCGTGATCGAAGAGGGCGATCCCGACCGCCTCCACCAGCACCGCAACCTCGGCAAGGCCTTCTACGAGAACCCCGCCACCCAGTACGACGCCGTCGCCGAGCTCGAGGCCGCCCTCGCCCTCGCCCCCGACTCCGCCCCCGAGCGCGTCAACCTCGGGCTCGCCTTGCTCCGCGCCGGCCGCACCGAGGAGGGCGTCGCCCAGCTCCTCCGCGCCCAGGAGCAGGACCCCGCGATCCCCCACACCTGGTTCAACCTCGGCATCGCCTACAAGCGGGCCTCCGACTACGAAGCGGCCATCCGGCAGCTCGAGGGCATGCTCGAGCGCGTCCCGGACGAGCCGATCACCCATTACAACCTGGGCGTTCTCCACAAGCTCCAGGGCGACGCCGACGCGTCGCTCCGCCACTTCGAGCGCTCGGCCGAGCTCGACCCCGACCTCGCCGGCCCCCGCTTCCAGCTCGCCGCCGCGTACCGCCAGGCCGGCCGCGCCGAGGACGCCGCCCGGGAGCTCGACCGCTTCCGCGAGCTCAAGGCGCGGGACGCCGCGGCCGCCGTTCCCGAGGACCTCGAGTGGAGCTGGTACGCCGAGATCTACGAGACGATCGAGCCCGAGCCGCGGCCGGCGCCGGCGGCGGAGCCGGTCTTCGAGATCGAGTGGCTCACCGGCGGCCGCGACGGTCCGGGCGACGGGGGTGCCCCCGGCCTCCTGGTGCTCGTGGCCGATGGCGAGCCGGGCACGGACCTCCTCGCCTGGTCGGCCGCCGGGGCGGTCCTGGTCGTCGGCGGCTCGGTGGCCGCGGAGGCCGGCCTCGGCGAGCTCCGCGGCATCCGCCACGCCGCGGCCGGCGACTTCGACAACGACGGCCTCCACGACCTGGCGTTCGTCACCGCCGAGCGGGCGCTCCTCTTCGCCAACCGGGGCGGCCGGTTCGAGCCGGTTGCGCTGCCGGAGGCGGCGAGCCGGAGCCATGACCTGGCCGTCTGGCTCGACTACGACCACGACTACGACCTCGACCTCCTGCTCCTCGGCCCCGAGCCGGCGCTGCTCCGTACCGACGGGGACGGCACCTTCAGCGACCGCACCGGCGACTTCCCCCTCGACGCCCTCGCCGGCGGCGGCCGGATCACCGCCGCCGCCCGCTTCGACCTGGTGGCGGACGCCCAGGGGATCGACGTGGCGGTGGCCCGGGAGGGCGCCCCGGGCGTCCTCTTCCGCGACCTCCTGGGCGGGCGCTACGAGGCCCTGCCCTTCCCGGAGGTCCCGGCCGGCACCCGGGCGCTCCTCGCCGCCGACGTCGACCACGACGGCTGGACCGACCTGGTCGCCGGCACCGCCGAAGCGGTCACCGTCCTCCGGAACCGGCACCGCTACGAGCGCCACCAGGGCTTCGAGGCCGTGCCCCTCCCCGGCGGCCCGCCCGGCGCCCCGCTCGCCCTCCTCGACGTCGCCAACCG
>DATKCC010000293.1:0-3726 GCA_035513375.1 Thermoanaerobaculia bacterium
GCCGAGGACCGCCACCGCGAGGCTCGACGCCCCGACCGACTTCATCTCGTCGAGGTTCGACTCGAGGCCGACGTCGAAGAGCAGCAGGATCACGCCGAGCTCGGCCAGGATCTCGATTCCCTGGTTGGTGCCGAGGAACTCCAGGCCGCGGTAGCCGAAGAGGGCGAGGTTGCCGAGCAGCACGCCGAAGATCAGCTCGCCCAGGACCGCCGGCTGATGGAAGCGCTCGAACAGCGCACCGCCGAGCTTGGCCGCGGTCAGGATGATCACGATGCCGAGCAGGACCGGCACCACCGGGCTGGCGTGCCCGGCGGCCGCCGGGTGCTCGCCCTCGTCTTCGGTGGCAGGGACGGTATGGGCGCCCGGCGGCTCGGCTCCCGTGGCGGACGGCTGGGCGCCGGCTCGGAGGCCGCCGTGGAGCAGCAAGACGGCCGCCAGCAGGGCGAGGGCGATCCAGGTCTTGCGCATCGGCATCCGGGAGGGGATTGGGCTCGGCCCGCCTCGCTGCGGCGCGGCCGCTCTGGCGAGCGGCGATCCTAGCATCCCCTTTCCAGGGGCGAAATCGGGCCAGATGGGCAACATTCTGCGCCCCGATCAGTAGAAGGAGGAGGCGCCGGCGATGCGGCCGGCGCCGGGACTCCTCAAAGGTAGGTCGATGCGAAGTCGTGGACTCTGCGCAGTGGTGTTTCTCCTCTCGCTCGGCGCGACCGCCGAGGTGCCCCCGACGGCCGACGAGGCGCCGGCCGGCCCCGCGAAACGAACCTACGAGGCGCGCCTGGCCGACGGGGAGGTCGCGGTCGACGGCCGGCTCGACGAGCCGACCTGGGCCGGCGAGCCCACCTTCACCCTCGACTACGAGACCTATCCCGGCGACAACGTCGCTGCACCGGTCGAAACCGAAGTGTGGATCGCCTACGACCTGCGGCACCTCTACGTCGGGATGCGCGCCCACGATCCGGAGCCCGAGAAGATCCGCGCCCGCCTGCGGGACCGGGACGCCGCCTTCCAGGACGACTTCGTGGGCGTCGTGCTCGACACCTTCAACGACGAGCGGCGGGCCTTCGAGTTCTTCGTCAACCCATTGGGCGTCCAGATGGACCTCGTCCGCAACGACGTGACCGGCAGCGAGGATGAGTCATGGGACGCGCTCTGGGACTCCGCGGGCCGGCTCACCGAGGCCGGCTACGAGGTCGAGATGGCGATCCCCTTCTCGTCGCTGCGCTTCCCGAGGACCGAGGGCGTCCAGACCTGGGGAATCGACGCCCTCCGGATCTGGCCGCGCGACCAACGGCGGCGCCTGGGCCTCAACGAGCTGCCGCGGGGGCGCAACTGCTACCTCTGCTCGGGCTCGAAGCTCATCGGCTTCGCCGGCGTTACGCCGGGCCGGAACCTGGAGCTCGCTCCGACCCTGACCGCGACCGACGCCTCCGCCCGGAGCGGCGCCGGCGAGCCCTTCGCCGGGACCGACGACCAGGAGCTCGGCTTGACCGTCCGCTGGGGGGTCACCCCCGCGACCACCCTCGGCGCCGCCTTGAACCCGGACTTCTCCCAGGTCGAGGCCGACGCGGCGCAGCTCTCGGTCAACACCCAGTTCGCGCTGTTCTTCCCGGAGAAGCGCCCCTTCTTCCTCGAGGGCGCCGACCTCTTCGACACCCGGATCGGCGCCGTCTACACGCGCAACGTCGCCGACCCCGACTGGGGGGTGAAGCTCACCGGCAAGTCGGGCAGGAGCGCCTACGGGGCGGTCGTCGCCCGGGACACCCGGACCAACCTGCTGATCCCGGGAAGCCAGGGCTCGCAGCTCGCCTTTCTGGAGGAGGAGAACACCTCGACCGTGCTCCGCTACCGGCGCGATCTGTCCGGATCCTCGGCCCTGGGCGGCCTCGTCACCAGCCGCGAGGGGGACGGCTACCACAACCGCCTGGCCGGGATCGACGGCCTCTTCCGCTGGGGCGAGGGGGGCACTTTCCGGCTCGAGCTCCTGGGCTCCGAAACGGCCTATCCGGAGGCGATCCAGGCGCGCCACGGCCAGCGCGAAGGGAGCCTCGAGGGGACGGCCGCGCGGGTCGGCTTCCAGCGCCAGACCCGCTCGTCGACCGCGAGCCTGGTCTACAACGACGTCTCGGACGACTTCCGGGCCGACCTCGGGTTTATCCCCCAGGCCGGCTATCGGAAGGGCTACGGCCTGGTCGAGAGGTACTGGTTCGCCGACGAGGGCGAGCGCCGGTGGAGCCGGATGACCGTGGGCGCCGAGAGCACCTGGACCTACGACCGCGACGGCGAGCCGCTCCAGCAGCAGGTTGCGCCCTACTTCCGGTTCAGCGGCCCGCGCCAGTCCTTCGTCCACGCCTATCTGGGTCTCGGGCCGAGCTGGTTCAACGGCCGGGAGCTCGACCGCGCCTTCGTCGTCTACGGCGAGCTCCAGGCGACGCCCGACGTCGACGGCGGCCGGCTATACACCGCGAACCTGACCGATTTCCGCGCCAGCTACCAGCTCAACGTGCGGACGTTCGTGCGCCTGGTCACTCAGTACTTCGATCTCGAGCGCGACCCGGCGCTCTACACCTTCCCGACCGAGGAGCACGCGAGCCGCCTGGCCAACCAGCTCCTGTTCTCCTACAAGGTCAACCCACAGACGGTCGTCTTCCTCGGCTACTCCGACAGATTTCTGGGCGAGGAGCGCTCGATCGACCGCCTGGCCCAGACCGACCGGACGCTGTTCCTGAAGCTCGGCTACGCCCTGGTGCTCTAGAAGTTCGGTGGGCCAAGGCCCACCCTACGTCTACCGCGGCGAAGAGCGCTCGATCGACCGCCTGGGCCAGACCGACCGGACGCTGTTCCTGAAAGTGGGGTATGCGCTGGTCCTGTAAGGGCGCAATGCCGCTCCCCGCCCCGGGAGGAGGCAAGCTCCTCCCCTACACGCGATCCCCTGTAACCGACCACCGATGGAGGTAGGGGCGGAGCTTGCCTCCGCCCGGGGTCAGGGCGTCTCCGGAGGTTCGGCGGGTTCGGTCGCGGCGAGGCGCTCGAGGATCTCGGCCAGGCGCTCGAGCTCCTCGGCCGCCTCGGCGAAGCGGCGCTCGGCCTGGAGCTCCAGGTAGCGCTCGAAGGCGCGGTCGGCCTCGCGGGCGAGGGCGCCGAGGTCCCCCGGGAGGGGCTCGCGCCCGGCATCGGTCGGGGGCTCCTCGTAAGGGCGGGTCGGGGGAGGGGTCGCCGGCGCCGCGTCGGTCGCCGTCTCCCGGCCGCGGCCGCTCTCGACGCCCACGGCGAGCTCCGGGAGCTCGATCCGCTCGCCGACCAGGCGGGCGAGGGCCTCTTCGAGGCTGGTGCCGTAGGCGAGGTCGTCGCCTTGCATCAGCACGACCAGGCGCAGCTCCGGGTAGGCGGCGGTCTCGGCCTGGAGGTAGATCGGCTCGACGTAGAGCAGGGTCTGCCCCATCGGCAGGGCCAGGACGTTGCCGCGGATGACCCGGCTGCCGCGTTGGTCCCAGAGGCTGAGCTGCTGCGCCAGGTAGGGGTCCTGGTCGATCTTGGTCTCGACCTGCTGGGGACCCAGCACCCGGCGGTCCTTGGGGAACTTGTAGGCGAGCAGACGGCCGTAGCTCTCGCCGTCGGAGAGCCCGGCGAGCCAGCCGATCAGGACCTGGCGGTTCTTCGGCGTGAACGGCTGGATCGAGGTGAACTCGACCGACCCGGCCGGCGCCCCCGGCGGGTGCCACATGACGA
>DATKCC010000294.1:0-3428 GCA_035513375.1 Thermoanaerobaculia bacterium
AACCTCTCCGACGCCATCACCTGGGTCCTCGGCGAGCAGAGCGCCAAGAGCCTTCGCGGCGACACCATGGAGGACGTGATCTTCAACGGCTCGGCGGAGCGCAAGCCGCTGGGGATGGGCGAGGCCGTCCTGGTGCTCGAGACCGACCCCTCCTTCCCCTCGTCCGACGAGGGCGTCCTGTCCATCGGCCGCCGCGTCTTCCGGAGTGGCGAGAGCCAGTACCGCCTCAACGGCAAGGTCGTCCGGCTCAAGGAGATCAAGGACCTGCTGATGGACACCGGGCTGGGGATCCGGGCCTACTCGGTGATCGAGCAGGGCAAGATCGGCATGATCCTCTCCGGCAAGCCGCAGGAGCGGCGCCGGCTGATCGAGGAGGCGGCCGGGATCACCCGTTACAAGGCCAGGAAGCGGGTGGCCGAGCTCAAGCTCGAGGAGGCGCGGGCGAACCTGCTGCGGCTCGACGACGTGGTCGGCGAGGTCGAGCGCGCGCTGCGCTCGCTCAAGCGCCAGGCGGCCGCCGCCCGCCGCTACCAGGAGACGCAGAAGGAGTACCGGAAGCTCTTGGAGCGGGTCCTCTCCGGGCGCTGGCGCCGCCTCCGGACGCGGCTCGAAGAGCTCCGCACCGAGCTCGAGGCGGCGCTCTCCCGCGACGCCGGCCTTGCAGCCGGCCTCCACCGCCGGGAGGCCGAGGTCGCGGCCGGCCGGGAGACCCTCGACCGGGTCGCCGAGGCGGTCGCCGCCCGCCACAAGGAAGCGGCCGACCTGGGGGCACTGATCGAGGGTCGCCAGCAGCTCATCCGCTCCGGCCGCGAGCGCCTGCAGGAGATCGCCGAGCGGATCGCCGGGGGCCGCACCCTCGCCGAGCGCCGGGAGCGGGACGCCGAGACCCTGATGGCGCGGCTGGCCGAGGCCTCCTCCCGCCAGGACGAGCTCTCGACCGAGCTCTCCCAGGCCGCCGACGCCGTCTCCCTGGACGAGGAGCAGACCCGGGCGGCAGAGCGCGCTCTGCGCGAAGTCGAAGGCCGGCGCGAGACCTTGCGGGAGGAGCTGCTCGGGGTCGCCGCCGAGCTCAACCACCTGCGCCAGCACCTCCACCAAGGGGAGATCGAGCTCGAGAGATCGCGCTACCGGAGCCACCACCTGGGCCAGGAGATGGACGAGCACGGCCTGGAGCTCGCCGCCGCCGCCGAGGCCCTCGACCTGGCGGGCGAGCGGATCGCGGGCCTCGAAGCCGCGATCGAGGAACGGGGGACCGAGCTCGCCCGTCTCGGTGAGGAGCTCGAAGCGGTCGTCGGCCGGGAGGCGAAGGCCTCCGAGACCGTCCGGGAGCTCGAGACGAAGCTCTCCGAAGCCCGCCAGCGCAAGCGCTTCCTCGAGGAGCTCTCGCGCGCCCACGCCGAGCGGCGGACCGTGCTGGAGCAGGCTCTCGCGGCGACGGCGGAGTCGGAGCGAGCGGCGGCACCCGCCTACCTCGCCGACCGGATCCGGGCGCTCGAGGGCTGGGAGCGCTCGCTCGACCACTACCTGGGCGAGCTCGCCGACGCGGTGGTGCTGCCCGCGGGCGCCGCCGCCCTGGAGGTCGCCCGGGCGCTCGCCGGCCGGGCCGCGGCCCACCTGGTGACGCCGGGCCCGCCGACCGGGGCGCTCGGAGCTTCCGCGCCGGCGCCGCCGCTCGAGCTCGACGACCCGGCGGTGGTCCTCGACCTGGGCCGGGCGCTGGGGCTCGAGCCGGGGCTCGCGGCGGCGCTGCCGCCCGCCTTCCTGGTGCGCACGGCGGCGGACGCTGAACGGCTCGCACCCGGACACCCCGGGATCGCCTTCCTCGCACCCGAAGGCCTCTGGCTCCAGGGGGGCATCGTCCACGTCGACGGCCCGCGCGCCGAGCCCGGCCTGCTCGAGCGGGAGAAGCGCCTGGCCGAGCTCGGCCGCGAGGTACCGCGGCTCGAGGAGCGTCACGAGCGCTCGCAGAGGACCCTCGCCGATGCGGTCGCCCGGCGCGCGGAGAAGGCCCGGGAGTCGAACGCCAAGGAGACGGAGCTCGCGCAGCTCCGTCAGGAGATGGCGGTCGCCCGGGCGCGGCGCGAGGACGCGGCTGCCCGCCACCGGCGCCTCGAGCAGGAAGGCGACAAGCTCCGGACCGAGAACGACGAGATCGGAACCGAGGTGGGTGCGATCCGCGAGCGTCAGGTGGCGGCCCAGGCCGAGCTCCGGGCCGCCGGCGAGCGCCACACGTCGCTCCAGGAGCGCTTCGAGCGGACCGAGGAGGAGCTGCGCGAGGCCAAGGAGCGCCGGGAGGGTCTCAGGGAGTCGAGCGCCGGACGCCGGGGTCGCCTCGATCTCGTCCGGGAGCGGCTGGCGTCGAACGAGCGCGAGCTCGAGCGTCTCCATCAGGAGATCGAGGAGGGCCAGCGCCAGGCCGAGAGCTGGTGCCAGGAGGGCGAGCGGCTCATCGAGCGCCGCGAGGAGCTCGAGCGGGAGATCGCCGGCGCCGAGACCGACCTCCAGGGCGCCCTCGAACGCCGGGGCGCAGCCGAGGAGGAGCTCCTCGGCGAACGGGAGCGGCTCGACGAGCGGCGCGGCGGCCTGCGGGTGCTCGAAGCCGGGATAGCAGGGCTCCGCGAGCAGCGCGACGGCGAGCGCGAGGCGATCGAGGCGCTCCGGGTCAGGGAAGCCGAGCTCAAGCAAGACGCCGGGCACCTCGCCGCGACCTATCGCGACGAGTTCCGCGCCGAGCTGCCGGACGAGCCCGAGGTGTTGGAGAGCGGACCGGCGGGCGCGGCGGCGGCCGCGCCGGAGGCGCTCGCCGAGCTCGAGGCGGAGCTCGCGCGCGCCAAGGCGACCCTCGAGCGACTCGGGCCGGTCAACGTCCTGGCGGTCGAGGAGTACGAGGAGCAGGAGGAGCGCCACCGCTTCCTGACCGTGCAGCGCACCGACGTGGAGGCCTCGGTCGAGAGCCTCCGGCGGACGATCCGCGAGATCAACCAGACCTCGAGCGAACGCTTCCGCGATACCTTCGCCGAAGTCAACCGGTCCTTCGGTGAGATGTTCACCAAGCTCTTTCGGGGGGGCGAGGCCGAGATGCGCCTCCAAGACGAGGAGGACCTACTCGAGTCGGGCCTCGAGATCGTCGCCCGCCCGCCGGGCAAGCGCCTCCAGAACCTGATGCTGCTGTCGGGCGGCGAGAAGGCCCTGACCGCGGTCGCCCTCCTCTTCGCCCTGTTCCGCACCAAGCCATCGCCCTTCTGCATCCTCGACGAGGTCGACGCTCCGCTCGACGACCCCAACACCGCCCGCTTCGTCGAGGTGCTGCGCGAGATGGCCGCGGAGACCCAGTTCCTGGTGATCACCCACAACAAGATCACCATGGAGCAGGCCGCCACCCTCTACGGCGTCACCATGGAGGAGCGCGGGGTCTCGAAGCTGGTGGC
>DATKCC010000295.1:0-9180 GCA_035513375.1 Thermoanaerobaculia bacterium
CACCAGGAGTCGCTCGCGAGCTATCGGGACAGCTTCCACGGGCAGGTCACCGATCTCGGGTTCGTCACCGCGGCCACCTGTTCCGACTGCCACACCCCCCACGCCAACCTGCCGGCCTCCAACCCGGCGGCCAGCATCCACCCCGACCACCTCGCCGCGACCTGCGGCCAGTGCCACGAGGGCGCAAGCCCGGCCTTTCTCTCCTTCGACCCCCACGCCGAGCCCCAGAACCGGGCGAAGAACCCGGGGCTCTGGGCCATCTGGCTGTTCATGACCACCCTGCTGGTGGCCGTCTTCGGCTTCTTCGGCATCCACACCCTGCTCTGGCTCCAACGCTCGGTAGTGGCTCTTTCGCGTGGCGAGCTCCGTCACGAGCGGACGACCGAGGGGCCCTGGGTGCGCCGCTTCCGCCAGGGCCAGCTCCGGACGCACGCGGTCGTGATCGTGACCTTCCTGCTGCTGGCGGCGACCGGGCTGCCGCTGAAGTTCCACTACACCGACTGGGCCCAGACCCTTCTCGCCTGGCCCGGTGGGGTGTCGCTCGCCCGGTTCCTCCACCGGACGGCGGCGCTCGTCACCTTTGGCTACTTCCTGTTCCACCTGGGAACGGTCCTGAAGCGCGCCCTGATCGGCCGCGAACCCGGAATGTTCTACGGTTGGATGTCCCTGGTACCCCGCCCCAAGGACCTCGCCGACCTCTGGGCGAACCTGCGCTACTTCCTCTACCTCGGACCGAGGCCGCGATTCGACCGCTGGACCTACTGGGAGAAGTTCGATTACTTCGCGGTGTTCTGGGGGGTGGCGATCATCGGCGCCTCGGGGCTTCTCCTCTGGTTCCCGCAATCCGCCACGCGGGTCGTCCCCGGCTGGGCGCTCAACGCCGCCTACGTCATCCACAGCGACGAGGCCCTGCTGGCCGTCGGGTTCATCTTCGTCTTCCACTTCTTCCACGCCCACCTTCGCCCAGAGGCCTTCCCGATGGACCCGGTGATCTTCCTCGGCGCAATGCCCCTCGAGCGGTTCCGAGCCGAGCGCCCGCTCGAGTACCAGCGCCTGGTCGAGCGCGGCGAGCTCGAGGCAAGGCTGGTCCCGGCGCCGACCGCTAGGCGCCTCCGGACCGCCAGGATCTGGGGTCTGTCGGCGGTCGCCGTCGGGTTGGTGCTGGTCACGGGCATCCTCTGGGGCTTCCTCGGCCATTGATCGGAGGGCACGATGCATGCGGAGCGCAAGCGGACCGGAGGTAAGCGCGGGCGGCTGTTCAACTACGCCAACAACCCGACCACCCTCGCCGGCGTCGTCCTGACCACGGTCTCGGCGATCTCGATCATCGCCTTCGTCCTGGGCGAGATGGCCGGCGGGTTGCGCAACCCGTACCTCGGGATCTTCGCCTACATGATCCTGCCGGCGTTCTTCATCCTCGGCCTCATCCTCATCCCCATCGGCATGTGGCGGCGGCGGGCGGCTTTGATCGCGGCCGGCTTGTCGATCGAAGAGCGTGCCGCCTACCCGCGGCTCGACTTCAACGACCCTCAGCTTCGCCGCGCCGGCGCCATAGTTCTCCTGCTCACCGCGGTCAACGCCATCATCTTCGGCGCCAGCTCCTACCTCGCGGTGGAGCACCTGGAGACCGTCGAGTTCTGCGGCACCGCCTGCCACCTGATGGAGCCCGAGTACACCGCCTACCAGGCCTCACCACACTCGCGGGTAGCGTGCGTCGAATGCCACATCGGTCCCGGCGCCTCCTGGTTCGTCCGCTCCAAGCTCGACGGCGTCCGGCAGGTGTGGAAGACGACCCTCGACAGCTACGAGCGGCCGATCGGAACCCCGATCCACGACCTGCGGCCCGCCCGCGAGACCTGCGAGCAGTGTCACTGGCCGGCCAAGCACCACGGCGACAAGGTCAAGGTCTTCGCCCGCTTCGGCACCGATGAGACGAACCGCCCCAGCTACTCGGCGATGGTGCTCCGGACGGGGGGCGGCAGCCTCGAGGCCGGGCGCGCCGGCGGCATCCACTGGCGGCACATCGAGGCGGACAACCGCATCCGCTACGTCTCGCAGGACGACGATCGGGAGCAGATCGTCTGGGTCGAGCTCACCACCCCGGACGGCGAGAGGCGGGTCTACACCCGGGAGGGCGACGAGCTGCCGGCCCCGCCGGAGCTCGAGCTCCGCGCCCGCACAATGGACTGCATCGACTGCCACAACCGGCCTACCCACCTCTTCGAAGTGCCGGCGAACGCCCTCGACCAGGAGCTCGCCGCCCGGCCGGAGCTGGTCGGGCTGCCCTACTACAAGGGCCAGGCGCTGGCCGCCATCGAAGGCTCCTACGCCACGCGCGAAGCGGGGATCGAGGCGGTCCGCGAGGCGGTGCTCGCCTACTACCGGAGCTCTTACCCCAAGGTCTGGGCGGAGCGGACCAACCTGGTCGAGACCGGCGCGGGGGTCGCGGCCGCGGTCTATGCCCGAAGCGTCTTCCCCGAGATGGACACCGACTGGGAGACCCACCCGAACCACATCGGCCACGAGCAGTCCCCCGGCTGCTGGCGCTGCCACGACGAGGAGCTGGCGACGCCCGGCGGCGAGCACGTCATCTCCATGGACTGCGAGCTCTGCCACGTGTTCCTGGTCGAGGGCAGCCCGACGCCGCCGGCCCCCGGAGGGCTGCTCGGAGGCGGCTAGTGCTCTGTCAACCGCCATCTGCCGGGTAGCGCCTCCGATGTAGGGTGCGGCTTGCCGCACCGTTCCGAGGGATTGCGGCTTCTCCCGGTGCGGCAAGCCGCACCCTACGCGTCATCCGAAGGTCTACGATTCACTAACGGCCCACCCGTCCGGGTGGGCCGCCGCCGCCCCGCGGAGTGGATCCTCACCCGTTCGGAAAGAATCAGCATCCCTACCCGGAGAGGTCTCCGCGTTATGCTGGCGTCAGCGTAGCCTCTACAGCGAGCCTGAACGAAAGGGAGAGGTCGATCATGGAGAGACGATTCCTGAAGCTGATGGCGGGCGGTCTCCTGGGCCTGGCGGCGACTCTCGCCGTGGGTCTCGGTTCTGCGCCGGCGGCGACGGCGCAGGACGACGAGCCGCTCGACTCTTCGGTGTGCGCCGCGTGCCACGACGACCAGGTGGCCGCCTTCACGAGCAACCCCCACTCGCTCCTGAACGACCCCGACTGGGGCGCGGCCGGAGTCGAGGGCGGAAGCTGCGTCTCCTGTCATGCGGGCGCCGCGGCCCACGTCGACGAGGGCGGCGGCGAGGGCAACATCTTCGCCTTCGGTGACGACGCGTCGCCGGCCGCCCGGTCCCAGGCCTGCCAGGAGTGCCACGCCGACACCCACCCGCGGTTCCGAGGCAGCGAGCACGCCCAGGCGGGCGTCACCTGCACCACCTGCCACCAGATCCACCAGCCCGGGCACTCGGCGGTCTCGCTGCTCCGGTCCGGGCCGATGACCGCGACCGACCCTGCGGAAGCGATCGGCGCCGCCTCTTCGGTCTGCGCGAGCTGTCACGGCGACGTCTTCGCCCGGTTCCAGTGGAACGAGCGCCACCGGCTCCAGGAGGGGATCCTGGCCTGCACCTCCTGCCACGATCCGCACGAGCGGGCTACCCGGGCCCGCCTCGGCGGGTTCAAGCAGGATGCCTGCATGGAGTGCCACACCGACAAGGGCGGCCCGTTCATCTTCGAGCACGCCTCCGCGCGGGCCGAGGGCTGCGTGGCCTGCCACGACCCCCACGGCTCGCCCAACCGCCACATGCTGGCGTTCCAGGGCGTGGCCGAGCTCTGCTTCTCGTGCCACGCCACGGTCCCCGGCTTCCACTCCCGGTTCAACCTGGACACGGTCTGCACCAACTGCCACACCTCCATCCACGGGTCGAACTTCGACCCGTTCTTCCTGAAGTGAGCGAGGTCAGCCATGAAGAGATCCACAACGATCGTCTCCCTGTCGCTCCTGGCCCTCGGGCTGGGGCTGGGGCTCGCCCCGCCGGCCAGCGCCCAGGACGATGGCGGCAGCTTCTCGGGCCGGATCGTGCTCGGCTTCCGTAGCGTGGACGTCGATGGCGCGGACCGCAAGTACCGCGAGGACGTCAATCTCTCCGACGGCCCCCGGTTGATGGACCTCGACCTCGACCTGACCCCGACCGGTACGGTCCGGAGCTTCGTCGACCGCATCCAGCTCGATGTCAACGACGTCGGCGCCTCCTCCTTCGAGACCGTGCGGCTGGCGGTCGACAAGTTCGGCCGCTTCGGTTTCTCCTACGACCGGTGGGAGTCCGCCTACTTCTACGAGGATCTCATCCTGCCCCACGAGCTGGCGAACGTCCGGCTGTCGTCGGGCGGTGATTTCCACCACTTCGACTTCGAGCGGGTCCGGGACCGGGCGAAGCTCGACGTGACCCTGTCGCCCCGGGCGGAGCTCAACTTCGGCTTCGACCGGTTCGCCAAGCGGGGCGAGTCGACCACCACCCTCGACGTCTCCCGCGACGAGTTCGAGGTCCACAAGCCGATCGACGAGGAGCGCTTCGAGTACCAGGCGGGCTTCCAGTACGCCTGGGACAAGGTCACCCTGATCATCGACGAGCGCTACAGCGAGTACCAGAACGCCTACTCGATCTTCCTGCCGGGGTTCTCGGAGGGCGAGAGCCTGCCGCCCGCGAACCTGACGTCCCTCGACTTCTTCTTCCTCGACCAGCCCTACGATTACGAGAGCTTCGCGCACACGGTGCGGGTGGTCGCCCGGCCGACCCGGGACTGGATCATCCGTGCCTCGGGGACCCTCCAGGAGCTCTCCCTCGACCTCTCGGCCGCCGAGCGCTCGCAAGGGACCCTGTTCACCGGCGTGCCGTTCACGACCGACCTGGTGGGCAGCGGCGGGATCGACCGGGACGCCGAGCTCTTCGATCTCGATCTCACCTACGTGATCAACGATCGCTTCGCGGTGATCGGCGGCTTCTATACCCGGAGCCTCGACCAGGCGGGCGCCTTCACCTTCGGCGGCACCCGCAACGCCGGCGCCTGGGACATCGAGACCAGCGGCGTCGAGGCCGGCCTCGAGGTCAACCTGGCGGCGGACCTCACGGTCAGCGGCGGGATGCGGATCGAGTCCCGCGACGTCTCCTTCTCGACCGTCGAAGCCGGCAGCCCGCTGGCTGATGAGGACGAGTCGACCGACCACGACGGCTTCTTCGCCACGCTGGCCTGGCGGCCGTCGCGGCTCTATGGCCTGACCCTGGACTACGAGACCGACTCCTTCGACGACCCGTTCACGCTGGCCTCGCCCACCGACCGTAGCCGCATCCGCGCCCGCGGGCAGCTCAACCTCGACAACGGAGTCTGGGGGAGCGCCTCGTTCCTGCTCACCGAAATGGAGAACGACAACTCGGGCTGGGACGCCGAGACCCAGCAGCTCCTTCTCCGGGCAGGCTACCGGGCCGATCGGTTCGACGCCTCGCTCGGCTGGAGCTCGATCGAGCTCGACCGCTTCGCCGCCTTCGCCGTGCCGGCGATCCCGACGCTGCCGGCCAGGGACTACACCGCGGAGTCGGACTTCATCGACGCCCTTCTGCGCTACCGGGTGAGCGATGCCCTCACCCTGGGCGGCGAGCTCCGGCGCTACGAGAACGACGGCAGCTTCGCCCTCGAGCGGGACGACTACCGGCTGTTCGGCGAGTACCGCCAGGCGAGCGGCCTGCTCTACCGCCTGAGCTACCGGACGATCGACTACGCCGAAGGCGCGTTCGACTTCGACGACTACGACGCCGAGATCATCGACTTCGGAGTCGGCCTGAGCTGGTAGCCGAGGTCCGGATTCTCCCCCCTCACCCTGACCCTCTCCCCCCGCTGGGGGGAGAGGGAGTCCGTGGTGCTCTGCTGTCCTCCGGGCCGGGCACCCCCCCGGCGCCAACTGCGCGCACAATCAGGTCCAGAAGAGCACCCCGCGACCAAGAACGGCGCAACCACCCGGGCTGATGTAGCTCCGTCGGGTGGGTGGGTGGCGCCCTCTCCCCCCGGGAGAGGGTCGGGGTGAGGGCCGCTCCGGTAGAATCGGGGCGGATGAGCGAGCCCACCGAGCCCTACCGCCCCGAGCACCCGGTCCGCATCGTCACCTCGGCGGCGTTGTTCGACGGCCACGACGCCTCGATCAACGTCATGCGCCGGCTGCTCCAAGCAACCGGCGCCGAGGTGATCCACCTCGGGCACAACCGGTCGGTCGAGGAGATCGTCCGCGCGGCGATCCAGGAGGACGCCCAGGGCGTCGCCGTCACCTCGTACCAGGGTGGCCACATGGAGTTCTTCACCTACATGCGGCAGACCCTCGACGAACGGGGCGCCGCCCAGGTCAAGATCTACGGCGGCGGCGGCGGGGTGATCGTGCCGCGGGAGATCGCCGAGCTCCACGAGCGCGGCATCGACCGCGTCTTCTCGCCCGAGGACGGGCGGCGGATGGGTCTCCAGGGGATGATCAACGAGGTCGTCCGTGGGTGCGACTACGACCCGCTGTCGACGGAGGTCCGCACGGAGCAGCTCAATGGCCACTACCTCGGCCTCGCCCGGGCGATCACCGCGGCGGAGCTCGATGGCCAGGGTGGGGCGGCCCCGCTCCCCGGGCCCCTCGCCCGCCTCCTCGAGACCGCCCGGCGGGGCGCCGCGGAGCGCCGGGTGCCGGTCGTCGGCCTGACCGGTACGGGCGGCGCCGGCAAGTCGAGCTTGACCGACGAGCTCGTGCGCCGGTTCGTCCAGGACTTCGCAGACCGGCGGGTGGCGGTCGTGTGCGTCGACCCGACCAAGCGCCGGACCGGCGGCGCCCTCCTGGGCGATCGGATTCGCTTCAACAGCTTGGCGAGCGACCGGGTCTACCTGCGCTCGCTCGCCACCCGCGGCCACCGCGGCGAGGTCTCCCAGGAGATCTCCCAGGTGCTCGAGGTCCTGAAGGGAGCCGACTTCGATCTCATCCTCCTCGAGACCGCCGGAATCGGCCAGGGGGACAGCGCGATCGTGGGCCTCGCCGACCTGTCGGTCTACGTCATGACCGCCGAGTACGGGGCGCCGTCGCAGCTCGAGAAGATCGAGATGCTCGATTACGCCGACCTGGTGGTGATCAACAAGTTCACCCGCCGCGGCTCCGAGGACGCCCTCCGGGACGTGCGCAAGCAGGTGCGGCGCAACCGAAGCTCGTTCGAGGCCCCGCTCGAAGAGCTGCCGGTCTTCGGTACCAGCGCCGCCCATTTCAATGACTCCGGGGTCAACGCCCTCTATGCCCACCTGGTCGACGCCTTGAACCAGCGTTTCGGCCTCGGCTGGGAGAGCCGCCACCGGCCGACCGCCGAGCGGGTGACCGACGCCGCCCGGCACGTCATTCCGGCCGAGCGCGAGCGCTACCTCTCGGAGATCTCGGCCGCCTGCCGGGAGCACCGCGCCTGGGCCCGGGAGCAAGCCGACGCCGCTCGCGACCTCGACGCCTTGCGCCGCTCGATCCGCCTGCTGGGCGCTCCCCTCCCCGAGGACTGGCGCCGCTTCGAGCCGGGCGAGATCGAAGCCGCCTCCGGCGGCGCCGCCGACCTGATGGTGGCTTTCAACCGCGAGCTCGAGCGCTTCGACCCGCGGGTGCTGGAGCTCGTCCGTTCCTGGCCGGCCTGGGAGGAGCGCTACCGCGGGGACCGCTTCGCCTACCGGGTGCGCGGGCGGGAGGTGGAGGTTGAGAACTACCGGACGACCTTGTCGGAGACCCAGGTGGCAAAGGTGGCCCGCCCGCGCCATCGGGACTGGGGTGACCGGATCCATTGGCGGCTGACCGAGAACGTCCCCGGGGAGTACCCGTTCACCGCCGGAGTCTTCCCGTTCAAGCGCACCCAGGAGGATCCGACTCGGATGTTCGCCGGCGAAGGGCCGGCCGGACGCACCAACGCGCGCTTCCACTACCTGGCCGACGCCGAGCCGGCCAAGCGCCTGTCGACCGCCTTCGATTCGATCACCCTCTACGGCGAGGATCCGGACCGCCGCCCCGACATCTACGGCAAGATCGGCGAGAGCGGCGTCTCGGTTTTCACCGTCGAGGAGGCCGAGCGGCTCTACGCCGGCTTCGACCTCTGCGACCCGGCGACGTCGGTGTCGATGACCATCAACGGGCCGGCGCCGACGATGCTGGCGTTCTTCTTCAACACCGCCGTCCGCCAGCAGGTCCGGAGGTTCCTCCGGGAGCAAGGGCGCCTCGAGGTCACCGAGGAGCAGGTGCTCCGACCGGACAGCCTTCGGGGGTCGAGCTGGGACGAGGTTCGCGCCCTCCTCACCGACGAGGACTACCGGCGGATCGAGGCCGAGACCGTCAAGCGGGTCCGCGGCACCGTCCAGGCCGACATCTTGAAGGAGGATCAGGGCCAGAACACCTGCATCTTCTCGACCGAGTTCGCCCTGCGGCTGATGGGCGACGTGCAGCAGTACTTCATCGATCGGGACGTGCGGAACTTCTACTCGGTCTCGATCAGCGGGTACCACATCGCCGAGGCCGGCGCCAACCCGATCCATCAGCTCGCCTTTACCCTGGCCAACGGCTTCACCTACGTCGAGTACTACCGCTCCCGGGGGATGGCGATCGATGGCTTCGCCCCCAACCTGTCGTTCTTCTTCTCGAACGGAATGGACGCCGAGTACGCGGTCATCGGCCGGGTGGCGCGCCGGATCTGGGCGGTCGCGCTGCGCGACCTCTACGGCGCCAACGAGCGGAGCCAGAGGCTCAAGTACCACATCCAGACCTCCGGGCGGAGCCTCCACGCCCAGGAGATCGACTTCAACGACATCCGGACCACCCTCCAGGCGCTGCTCGCGACTTTCGACAACGCCCAGAGTCTCCACACCAACGCCTACGACGAAGCGATCACCACGCCGACCGAGGAATCGGTCCGACGGGCGATGGCGATCCAGCTCATCATCAACCGCGAGTTCGGCCTGGCGCAGTGCGAAAACGCGAGCCAGGGGAGCTTCATCGTGGAGGAGCTGACCGACCTGGTCGAGGAGGCGGTGCTCGCGGAGTTCGACCGGCTGACCCGTCGGGGTGGAGTGCTGGGGGCGATGGAGCTGCAGTACCAGCGGGGTGTGATCCAGGACGACTCACTCAAATACGAGAGCCTCAAGCACTCGGGCGAGCTGCCGATCATCGGCGTCAACACCTTCCTCCCCCGCGAGAGCGGCGC
>DATKCC010000296.1:0-6064 GCA_035513375.1 Thermoanaerobaculia bacterium
CGCCAACCTGGGAGCGCCGGGTCGGCGCGGTCCTCGCCGCGGAATGCCGCCGCCAGGGCCAGGGCCAGCAGGGAGGCGAGACCCAGCCACTCCGCGGCGAGCAGCTTGGGCAGGCGGAAGATCTCGTTCGCCGTGAACACCACGTAGAACGGCGCGACCACCAGGAGGGCCCAGACCGCCAGGTAGCCGAGGCCGCGAAGCTGGGTCGCGGCGGATCGCCGGTGTCGGGGCCGTGGGGACACGAGGGGGGTCCGGGCAGGCGGGAAGGGAAAGTCTAGCGCAGCGGCGGCAGCCGCCCGCGGCGCCAGGCGAAGGCGGCCACGCCGATGCCGGCTCCCACGGCGTCCGCGACCAGGTCGCCGAGCTCCGCGGTGCGGCCGCCCAAGGCAGCCTGCACTGCCTCGGTCATCCCGCCATAGGCGATCGTGAGCGCCAGGCACCAGCCGAGCCAGGCGCCGGTCGGCGCCCCCGGGCGCCAGCGGCAGAGCAGCCATGCCTGGACGCCGAAGAGCAGGGCGTGCACGACCTTGTCGCCACCTGCGGCTGCGAGCTCCCCGAGCCAGCTCCACCAGCCCCATTCGGGCGGTGCCTCCGGCGCGGGCGTCCAGAGCGCCACCGCGATCACCATCGCCCAGGCCGCCGCCGCGAGGCGCTCGCGGGCGGCGGAGGGCGATTTCGGTCGAGGTCGGGCCATCGGCACCTCCGGCTCCGGCTCGGCTACCATACCCGGTCGTGAACCGAGCTCCGGCGCTCAGGATGGGGCTGGCCCTGGCGGCCGCCGGGCTGGCGGTGGCCGCGGCCGCCTTGCTCCTCGGGCTCCGCGGCGAGCGCTCCGCGCTGCTGGCCGCCGGGCGCGAGCTCGGCGTCGACAGCGCGGAGCTCGATCGCAAGATCCTCCGGGCGGAGGATCCTGAAGTCGCCCGCACCGCACTCGCGAGGGCCCTCCTTGCCGCCGCTCTCGAAGCCGATGCCGACGACGCCCGGGCCGCCGCTTTGCGCGGGCCCCGGCTCGAAGAGGCGGTCCGGCTGGCGCGGGCGGTGCTCGCGCGCCGGCCGGCCGCCTGGGAAGCGGCGACCGTTTCAGGGGCCGCCACCTACGTGGCCTGGTCGCTTGAGCGGGATCCACGGCTGCTCCAGGAGTACCGTTCCTGGGAGGAGCCGCTGCTCCTCGCGCGCCGCCTGGCGCCGGCCCAGCCCGAGCCGATGCGCTACCTCGCGACGGCCTACCTCGAGCTCTGGCCCGCGCTTTCGGAGGACAAGCGCGAGCTCACCCGGGAGCTGCTCGCTGACGCCTTCCGTAACCCTGCCACCTTCGGTCAGCTCATCGGGCCCTGGTTGGCGACGTCGGGCGGCGACCTCGGCCCGGTGCCCGACCTGCCGTGGGCCTGGACCGGCCTCCAGGACGCCTTCGCCGCAAGCTCGGACTGGCGCGGCTACTGCGAGGCCTGGGAGTCCGGCCGCCGAGCCCTGCGGAGCCGGCTCGACGCTCAGGTGGAGGACGCCCGCCGGATGCTCCGCGCCGGCAAGCTCCTGAACGCCCGGAGGATGCTCTTCGAAGCGGTCGCCTCCTCCCCTGCCGACCGGGACTTCTCCGCCCTCGTCGAGCGCGCCCTCGAGGCCGCCCCTCACGGCCCGGCCCGCCCCGAGCTCCGGCGCTCGCTGGCACAGTGGCTCCATTGGGCCTTCGACCTCGCTCCGGGCGACGACCGGCCGCTGAGCCCCGGAGCCCTGGGCCGCATGAGGGCGCTCGTGACGGGCGACGGCGCCGGCACCCAGGAGAACCTCGCGGCCGCCGCCTGGACCCATCTCACCGCCGGCGACCTCGCCGCCGCCGAGAGCGTGGAGGCGCGGAGCGAGCTCCTGTGGTCAGAGCCCTGGGCGCTGTACTGGATCGAGAAGGCCCGGTTCCTGGTCGGTCGCGACGAGCTCCCGCAAGCTCGCGAAGCCCTCGCGCTGGTGCACGCCGACTGGCAGGACGCCCCGGCCTACTGGCTGGCCCGCCAGCTCGCGGCGACGGCCGCGGGTGAGCTCGAGGAGGTCGCCGAGGTCGAGACCGCGCTCGACAGGCTGGCGGCCGACCCCTGGCCGGGTCTGGCCTGGTCGTGGAAGAGAGGACGGGTGCGGCTCGCGCTGCTGGTGGCCTCCCCGTCCGAGCGACTCTCGGTGGACCTCGGTGAGGTTTCCGAAACCGGTGCCGCGGTGGCACTGCGCTGGGACGGCGAGGTCCTGGGGTGCTACCCGGCCGCGACCGGCGGCGCCGTCACCCTCTCCCTGCCGATCGAACGCGGGCTCCACCTGCTCGAGGTCGAGACCCTGGCCGGGTCCCGCGTCTGGCCCGCCTGGGCGAGCGTCCGGCCGGTGCCTCAACGGTAGAGCTCGAAGTGGCGGACCGACGCCACGGCCGCGACCTGGCTCCACACCACGAGTTGTCGTCACGAAGGGCGCTTCCGTCGCGACTTTCGAGTCTCCGGCGCCCCCGGCTCCTGGATCGCTGCGCCCGCCGCGGCGCCGCACAGGATGGCCAGGGTGAGCGCGTTGGCTGGCATGGTCAGGCCGAAATCGGCGAGCTCGTGGAGGCCCACGGCGACCAGGGCGCCGAGGGCGGCGAGCGCGGCCGCCTGGTCCTCCCGGCGGCGGCCTCGGCGGAGGACCCGAAGGAGGCGGAGGACGAGGGCCCAGAGGCCGGCGGCGAGGAGCGCGCCGCCGGCCAGGCCGCCCACCGCCAGGAGCTCCAGGGGATCGCTGTGGGCGTGCCGCCAGAAGAGGCCGAGCGACTCCGGCTGGACCATCGGGAAGGCGTGGACGAAGGTCCCCAGGCCGGTCCCTAACAGGGGGAAGCGGCTCCAGAGCTCGAGCGTGTTGGCGTAGACCTGGGTGCGAACGTCCCAGCCGAGCTCGAAGGGCGAGGTTGCGGCGAGCCTCCCCAACCCCTCCTCGAACCCGGCGAAGGCGACAACCGCCAATCCGCAAACGGCTCCCAGGACACCGGCCAGAGCCCAGCGTGCCTTGCGCCGGCGGAGTCCCTGGCGGAAAGCCGCCAGCACCCCCTGGGCCACGATCGCCGCCGCTGCGGCCGCCAGGCCGGCGCGGGAGCCGGTGAACGACAGGGCGAGGAACAGGGTCAGCCAGACCAGAACGGGCGGCGCGGCCAGGGTGACCCGCTGCTCGGGCACGACCCCCTCGCGGGTCGCACGCCCCCAGGTCCACCAGGACCAGGCGAAGGCCGCGGCGAGCGCCAGCTCCAGGTAGAGGGCGAAGTGGTTGGGGTTGACGAAGCTCCCCCGCAGCCGGTCGCCGCCGCCGACGCCGACGCCCCAGAGCGTGTCGGCACCGGCGAGCCAGCGGCGAGCGCCGAAGAAGACCTGGGCGAGGGCGGTCGCGAGGAAGGCGACGGCGAGGAGCCTCCGGCCCCGCCGATGGCGGCCGGCGCTCGCCGCCGCGGCGAGCGCCGCGGCCAGCGCCGCGAAGGTGAGAGCGCTCCAACGGCTCGCGACCGGAGCGAGGCTCAGCTGAGCGAAACCCGGCCCCGAGCCGCCGTCGTAAGGCCCGAGCGCGGTCGAGGCCTCCCGGGCGAGCGCCGCGTGGCCGGGGGAGACAAGCGCCGCGACTGAGGTCGGCCAGGGGAGGCTCTGCGCGAGCCCCAGCAGGGCGAGCGCCAGGAGGGCTGCCGCCGGCAGGGCGACGGGCCGAAAGCCCACGAGCCAGGCCCGGTCGAGCGCCGCGAGCGCGAAGGCGACCGCGATCCCGGCGAGCAGCAGTGTGCGCGTCCACGGCGTGACGCTGGCGAAGGGCCAGGGCGCCCAGAGCACGAGAAGCGCCAAGACGAGAGCCGCTAGCAGGCTGCCGTGGCTTATGATCGCCTCACCGGACCGATCCGGCCCTCCGTCGGGGGCCTCGACTGGATTCTTCAAGGGAGACCGATGCGCCTTTCCTCGACCGCCGCCTTGGCCGCGGCCCTCATGATGATGACGCCGTGCGGAGCGCAGGGACAGTTCTCGCAGTATACGCAACCCGGAACCGTCGGCGGGGGCCGCGATGCCGCAGTCGAGCGGGAGCAGATGGCTGCGGCGGTGGAGGAGGCCCGATGGCGGCTCGGGCCGCTGCGGCTCGAGCCCTGGGTCGGCCTGCGAGACCTCTCGTGGAACGACAACCCCGGCGGCTCGGCCGAGGGCGAGGAGACCGAGGGCGACCTTTCGGTATCGGCGGGCGCGGGGCTGCGGGGCTACCTGCCGACCGGCTCCGACGTGGTCTGGGCCGCCCACGCCCTGCCGGAGTATCTCTGGTACGCGGACGACGAGGCGCGGCGGCGCCTCAACGGCCGCTACGGTGCCGGGGCCTTCGGGTTCTTCAACCGCCTGACCGTGCAGGCGACGGGCCAGCGGACCGAGCAGCTCGCGATCCTCTCGGCCGAGGCGCCGGAGCAGGCGAATACCCGCCAGGACTCCCTCGAGCTTGCGGGTCTCGTGGAGCTGGGCTTCTCGACCTCGGTCTTCCTCGAGGCCGGCGCGGGTGAGGTCCGCAACCTGCTGAACGAGGAGGAGCGCGGGACCGGGCCGCAATTCCAGCTCCTCGACCGCGACGAGACCCGGCTACGGACGGGCCTCCGCTTCCAACCCAGGGAGCGGTGGAGCTTCGCCGTGGGCGTGGAGTGGACCGAGACCCGGGTGCTGAGCGACGAGCGGAACCTGTCCACGACGGGCTCAGCGCCGGTCGCCGCGGTCGCCTACCGGGGGCCGAAGCTCGCCGCCTCGGCCGAGGTCGAGTCCCATCGTCTGGAGCCCGACGGGGATTCGCTCTTTCCGGCGACCGACGCCACCACGGCGGCCTTGCAGGTCGGTGTCGTAGGCAATCGGCTGAGCCCGACCCTCTACGCCCGCCGGTCCCTCGCGCTGGCGATCACCGAGGGCTACTCCCATTTCGCGACCGAGGTGGTCGGCCTGGCGGCGGTCCTCGATCTGGGGTACCGCAGCGAGCTGCGGGCCTTCGCCGAGACCGGCAGGAGCGAGTTCACCGCGGTCTCGGAGGCGGTGCCGGCGCGGGAGGACGACCTCTCAGCCTTCGGCGGCGAGATCGGCTTCCGCTTCGGCCGTGTGCGCTTCCACGTGGGTGGTTACCGGGCCGAGTTCGACTCGAGCGTCCCGGGCGAGGATCGTTCGGTGAGCATCCTCGGCACCGGGGCGAGCCTGGGTCTCGGTGGCGAGCAGGGTGCCGGCTGGCCCTGAGGACACCTGCCGACCGGCGGCCCGGCTACGAGAGCCGCCGGCAGTGAAGGTCGAAGCCGTTCGGATGGTCCTGGAAGGTCTTGCAATCACCGTAGCGGTCGAGCTCCCAGGCGAACAGGTGCTGCACCTCGTGCTCCAGGACCTGCTCGACCCCGGAGCGGATGCGGATCTCCCGCGCGGAGCGGACGTGTTGGCCGTTGAGCTCCCAGGTCGGCGGCATCACCGTCACGCGGTAGCCATCGAGGCGGAGCCGGTCGACATCGGAGCCGATCTGGACCCGGCCCTTGTCGTAGCCCTGAACGATCGAGCCGAGGGCCCGATCGAAGTCCACGGGGTAGCCGTTGGTCTCGAAGACCAGCTCCCCCCACTGGGTGGAGAGCGAGGCCGCCGGCCCGCCCGCGGGACCGGTCGGTGAGCTGGGCCCGCCCGAGCCTCCGGAGCAGGCGGAGACGGCGAGGGTGAGGAGCGCGACGGCGGCGAGGCGGCGTTGGAGCGAAGCCTGCGGGTTGCGGTTCATGGCTCTTCTGCCTTTCGGATTCCTGGTTCAGGGGCCGGAGCGGCGGGCCGGAGCGGCTCGCCGGGCCGTGTAGGACCAGGCTAGGCAGTCGCCGCGAGGCGGAAAATCGGCCGGCGGCCGAATGCGGCGTAGGCCGCGGGCGGTTTCCCGGCGACAGCGGGCGCCGGGTTCGGACCGGACAGGCGAGGAGGGGGTGTCGGACGGAACCCGGTAGCGAGAGGGCCGGGAAAAGGCCGCCCAGAACCCCTGGCGTCAGACAAACACCGACAAGAGTTTGGGAGATCGCCTGTCAGAGCTCGGAGCCGCCCTTTTGCTACAGAATCAG
>DATKCC010000297.1:0-7629 GCA_035513375.1 Thermoanaerobaculia bacterium
GCGGGGCAGCGACCCCGATTCGGCCGCCGGCGCCGTCGCACGAGCGGTGCTCGCGGCCCTCGAGGCGGCGGCGGTCGACCCCGGCGAGCTCGCCTGCGCCAGCACCTCGGCGAGCGGCAGCGTGACCCTCGACCGATACGAAGCCGCAGGGCTCGCCCGGGCGCTGGGCGCCGCGGCCGCCGAGCTGCCGGTGACCGCGGCGAAGGCCGGTTTCGGCGAGGCCCTAGGGGCCTCGGGAGCGCTCCAGACGGCGGTCCTCCTGGAGGCCCTGCGAACCGGGGAGCTCCCGGGCGTCGCCGGTCTGGAGCGGCTCGAGGCGGGAATCCCCCTGGCGGGGATTCGGGCTGAGAGCATCCGGATCTCGGGGCGGATCGGCCTGGTCACCGCCCTCGACCGGCACGGCGGGGCCCACGCCCTGGTCCTGTCCGTGCCGCCGGCCGGGCCGCGGCCGGAGTCGGGCGACCGGGAGCCGGAGGCGAGGGAGCCATGACGGTGGCCGAACGCCCGGACCTGGTCCTCATCCCCCGGGGCAAGGACCAGGGCTACACCGAGGAGGACCTGGCGGTCCGCCGGGCGTGGATCGAGGAGCGCACCGGGTGCCGCCTCGAGCACGTGGCGCGGTCCACGATCGCCCCCGCGGAGCTGCGCGGCAACGTCGAGAACCCTTTGGGCTCGGTCCAGGTACCGCTCGGGGTCGCCGGTCCCCTCCGGATCCGCGGCGAGCACGCCCAGGGGGAGTTCTACGTCCCGCTCGCGACGACCGAGGGCGCCGTTGTCCGCTCCTACGAGCGCGGCATGGTTGCCTTGACCCGGGCCGGCGGCGCCACCGTGCGGGTCTGGATCGACGAGAACCGGATCTCCCCGATCTTCACCTTCGCCGGCGTGGCGGAGGCCCGGGAGTTCGCCCGCCGCCTGCCGGATCTCGCCGCGGGCGCCCGCCGGGCCGCCGAAGCCACCACCCGCCACGGGCGGCTCCTGCGCCTGGACCCGCACCCGGTCGGCCGGCGGGTGATCGTCGACCTCTGCTTCTCGACCGGCGACGCCCACGGTATGAACATGGTCTCCCGGGCGGCCGACGCCGCCTGCCGGTGGCTGGTGAGGACCTTGCGCGCCGAGGCGGGTGAGGGCATCGGAGTCGAGGGCTTCCTCCTGTTCAGCGGCCGGGAGGGGGAGAAGCGGATGGCCGGCTCCCTGCTCGCCGGCGGCAAGGGGAAGACCGTGACCGCCGGGGCACGGCTTCCCCGCCGGGTGGTTCGATCAGTCCTGGGAACCACGCCCGAAGCGCTCGCCGGGCTCTTCCACGACACCGTGCTCGGGCATCTCCAGGGGGGCGCCCTCGGCCACAACGCCCACGCCGCCAACGGTCTGACGGCGCTCTTCATCGCCTGTGGCCAGGACGTGGCGAACGTCGCCAACTCCGCCCTCGCCCTGACCGAGATGGAGCTCACCTCCGAGGGCGACCTCGAGGTCTCCGTGACCCTGCCTTCGCTGGTGGTCGGGACGGTCGGTGGCGGCACCGCTCTGCCGACGGCCCGGGAGTGCCTCGAGATGCTCGGCTGCTTCGGCTCGGGAGGGGCGCCGAAGCTCGCCGAGATCGCCGCCGCCACCGTCCTCGCCGGCGACCTGTCGTTCTCCGCCGCGATCGCCGCCGGGGAGACGGTCACCGCGCACGAGACGTTTGGTCGGAACCGGCCCGAGGAGGAGAGTATCGAGGGATGAAGCGCCTTTTCCGGGGGCTCCGGGGCAGAGCCCCTCGCGACGCCTACGACGCCGTCGTCGTGGGCTCGGGAGTCGGGGGGCTGGTGGCGGCGAACCTCCTCGCCCGGGGCGGCCTGTCGGTGCTCCTCGTTGAGCAGCACTACATGGCCGGCGGCTTCTGCTCGACCTTTCGCCGGGCGGGCTTCACCTTCGACGCTTCGACCCACTTCTATCCTCTGCTGGGCAACCCGGAGACCCTGACCGGCCGCCTCCTGGGAGATCTGGGGATCGAGACCGGATGGATCCAGATGGACCCCGTCGACACCTTCCACCTGCCGGACGGCTCGCGCTTCGAGGTGCCGGCCGACTACGCGACCTACCGGGCGCGGCTCGACGCCGCCTTCCCGGAGGAGCGGGAGGCCCTCGACCGCTTCTTCGCCGAGGTCCGGGAGGCCTACGGGCTTGGGCTCCTTGCCTACTTCCGGGGGCGGCCGAAGCCGCGCCTTCGCGAGCTCGCGCCGCTCACCCTCCGTCAGGTCCTCGATCGGAGCTTCCGCGACGAGCGGCTGAAGCTGGTCCTGACCGCCGACTGCCCCCACTGGGGCTCGCCGCCCGGTCGGACGTCGTTCGTCTTCGACTCGATGCTCCGCCTCTCCTACTTCCTCGGCAACTACTACCCCGAGGGGAGCTCCCAGGCCTTCGCTGACGAGCTCGCCCGGCGCTTCGAGGAGCGGGGGGGTGAGATCGCCATGAGCACCCGGGCGGAGCGGATCGTGGTCGAGGGCGGAGCGGCCCGGGGGGTCGAGCTCGAGGTCCTGCGCGGGCCGCTCCAGGGCCGGCGCTTCCGGGTGCGGGCGGCGGCGGTGGTCTCGAACGCCGACCTCCTCCAGACCCTCGAGCGGCTGCTCGGCCCCGAGCACGTCCCGGCCGCCGAGCTCGATGCCGCCCGCCGGCTCCGCCCCACCTACCCGTGCTTCCTCACCCACCTCGGGCTCCGGGGTGTCCCGGACGACGAGCTGGAAGCGGCCCAGGGTTACTACTGGCGCGGCTGGGACCCCGACCGGGTGGGCCGGGACGCCCTCGTCTGCAAGATCTTCGTTCCCACCCTCTACGACCCCGCGGTCGCGCCGCCGGGGCATCAGGCGGTGATCCTGCAGAAGGTCCAGGAGCTCGACTGGCGGCGGATCGAGGATTGGGACGCGCACAAGGCGCAGGTCGAGGCTTTCGTCGTCGGCCACCTCGAGCGGGTCCTGCCGGGCGTCGGCAAGAGGATCGTGGTCAAGCTCTCGGCCACCGCCCGGACCGCCGCCCGCTTCACCCTGAACCACTCGGGCGCCATGCTCGGCTGGGAGATGTCGCCGGAGCAGCTCGGCGACGGCCGGCCGGGGATCCGCGGCCCGGTCGCGGACCTCTACCTGGTCGGTCACTGGACGCGCCCAGGAGGAGGCATCACGCCGGTCATCGTCTCGGCGCTCCACGCCGCCGAGGCCGTGCTCGGAGCCACCCACGACCGTGCGGCGCCCGCCCTCGCGCCGCGGGAGAGACTCGCCCATGGGAACTGATGCGCGCTATGACGTCGTGATCCTCGGAGCGGGCCTCGCGGGGCTCTCGCTCGCGCGCCAGCTCCTGCTCGAGACCGATCGGACCGTGCTCCTCCTGGAACGGCGGACGGAGGTCCCGACGCAGCGCCAGAAGGTGGGGGAGGCGACGGTCCAGGTCAGCGGCTACTACCTGTCCAAGGTCCTGGACCTGGAGGAGTACCTGCTCCGGGAGCATTACCTGAAGTACAACCTGCGATTCTACTGGCCGAGCGGGAGCGGAGCGGAGCGGGGCTCGCGCTTCGAAGACTACTCCCAGAGCTACATCCGGGGCCTGTCCAACATCGCCAGCTACCAGCTCAACCGCAACACCATCGAAGGCGAGCTCCTGCGCCGCAACCTCGAGGCCCCGCGCTTCACCTTCGCCGCCGGAGTCAAGGGTCTCGAGGTCGAGCTGACCGAAGGGGATCCGGCGGGGGAGCGGCCGCACCGCGTCGCATTCGAGACCGGCGGCGAGCGCCGCGAGGTCCGGGCGGGCTGGGTCGTCGACACCACCGGCCGCGGCCGTTTCCTGGCCAAGAAGCTCGGCTTGACCAAGCCCAACGAGATCCGCCACGGCGCCTTCTTCTGGTGGGTCGACGGGCTGGTGAACATCGAGAAGCTCACCGACAGCTCGCCGCGGGAGATCCGCCTCAACCCGGCCCGGCGCCACCTCGGTCACCTGCCCTTCTGGCTCGCCACCAACCACTTCTGCGGCGAGGGTTACTGGTTCTGGGTGATCCCGCTCCAGGGCAAGACCAGCCTCGGGTTGGTTTTCGACAACCGGCTGATCGACCCCTCCGACGTCTTCAGCGTCGAGAAGGCGACGGCGTGGGTCTGCCGCGAGCACCCGCTCTTCGCCCGCGACCTGCCGGGTCGCAAGGTGCTCGACTTCGCCGGCTTCCGCGACTACTCCTACGACTGCGTCCAGACGATCAGCGCCGACCGCTGGGCCCTGGCCGGCGAGGCCGGCCGCTTCACCGACCCCCTCTACAGCCCCGGGGGGGACTTGATCGCGATCTACAACTCGCTGATCGTGGCGGCGATCGAGACCGCCGACCCGGAAGAGCTCCAAAGCCGTTGCCGGATCGCGGAGCAGGTGATGCGGGTGGTCTACTCGGCCTACGTGCCGGGTTACGCCGTCTCCTACGACACCCTGGGTGACCAGGAGGTCTACTCGCTCAAGTACACCTGGGAGCTCGCCACCTATTTCGGCGCCTACGTCTTCCCCTTCATCAACGAGCTGTTCACCGACCGGCGCTTCGCCACCACCTTCCTGCGCCTGTTCTCGCGCCTCGGGCCGGTCAACCGCTCGCTCCAGCCCTTCCTCTCCGCCTTCTACCACTGGAAGAAAGCGAATCGGCCGCGGCCGGCCGCGCCGGTCTTCTTCGACTTCTACGAGCTCGCGACCCTGGGCGAGGCGGAGAAGACCTTTTACGAGGTCGGGGTGACGGTCGACGAGGCCCGCAAGCTCCTCACCCGCCAGGTCGAGAACCTCGAAGAGCTGGCGCGGTTCATCGCCGCCCACGCCGCTTCGGTGGTGCTCGACGATCCGGCGGTCGCGACCGACCGGCGCTTCGTCGAGGGGATCGACCCGGCGGCGCTCAGCTTCGACCCGGAGGCCTTCGCGCGGCGCTGGGCCGATTGCCGGGCGGCGGAGTCGGCGGCGGAGATGGCGCAGGAGCCCTACGCCTGGTCGCTCGACCCCACGGTCCTCGACCGATTCCGGCCCGCCGGGCGCGGAGGAGCGGCCGGCGACGAGCTCGGGGAGCTGCCGGCGGGCTCCGCGGCCGGCCTCGCCGGCGCGTTCCCCGAGGAGAGGCTCCAGGAGGTGTCGTGATGACCGTGGCACGAGGCCGCAGGAGCTCCGGTGCCGCGGACGGCCGGTCCGGGACGGCGCCGGGCTCGAGCCAGGATCCGAGCCGGGATTGGGCGCCCCTGCTCGAGCGCGCCTTCGACTTCGTCCCCGAGCCGGCGGACGAGCGCATCGAGCCCGCCGAGGGGGAGGTCCCCGCCTGGCTCCGGGGGACCTATTACGTCAACGGCCCGGCCCGCTTCCGGCGCGGCGACCTCGCCTATCGGCACTGGCTCGACGGCGACGGCCTGGTCTGCTCGCTCGCCTTCGGCGACCCGGCCGTGGAGGGCGGTGTCCGGTTCCGGAGCCGCTTCGTCGAGAGCGTCAAGCTCCTCAACGAGGAGGCCGAGGACCGAGCGCTCTACCGCACCTTCGGCACCGGTTTCCCCGGTGACCGGCTGCTCCGGGGGATCGCCCTGGCCTCGCCGGCCAACGTCTCGGTCTACCCCTTCGCCGGGACGCTCCTCGCCTTCGGTGAGCAGGGCCTCCCCTGGGAGCTCGACCCGGTCACCCTGGAGACCCGCGGCGAGCACTCCTTCGGCGGCCGGTTGAACGCGGTGTCGCCGTTCTCGGCCCATCCGAACCTCGACCCCCGCTCGGGTCAGATGGTCAACTTCGGCGTCTCCTTTGCCGCCGACCGCCCGACCCTGAACCTCTACACCTTCGACGTCGGCGGTGCGCTCCTCGCCCGGCGCCGGACGCCGCTTCCCTATCCGGCGTCGATTCACGACTTCGGCCTGACGGAGCGCTTCGCGGTCTTCTACGTCAACCCCTACCTCCTCGACATGGCGCCGCTGATGGCCGAGGGGGCGACGGTCCTCGACTGCCTCTCCTGGCGGCCGGAGCTCGGGAGCTCCCTGCTGGTGATCGAGAGGGAGAGCGGCGAGGAGGTGGCGCGGGTGCCGGTGGGGGAGGGGTACTGCCTCCACCACGTCAACGCATTCGAGGAGGCCGGCGGCCGCTTGGTGGTCGACGTCCTCGAGCTCGAGGAGCCGGTCTACCCGGACTACCGGCCGATCCCGGAACTGTTCGTCGAGGTGGCTCCGGCCCACCCCGTGCGCTACGTCGTGGACCTGCACGCTCCCGGAGGGCCGCGGCTCGCCGAGCGCCGGGCCGCGCCCTACCGGCTGGCGGCGGACTTCCCGGCGGTCGACCCGGCGCGGGCCGGGCGGCCGGCCGACCGCTTCTGGATGCTCGCGATCTCGGCCACCGGCGAGCCCGGGCGGAAGTTCCTCGATCGGGTAGTGGCGGTGGACTTCGCCGCCGGCGGCGCCGAGGCCAGGGAGGTCGACTCCTGGCAGGCGCCGGCGCGGTGCTACCTGGGAGGCGAGCCGATCTACCTCGGCCACCCCGGGAGCGGCCCCGAGGCCCTGGTGATCTGCCAGGAGCTCGACGCCGAGGCCCGGCGGAGCGCCTTCCTGCTCTTCGACGCCTACGACCTGGCCTCCGGCCCGGTGGCGCGGCTGCCGCTCTCGGCGCCCCTGCCGCCGCTCTTCCACGCCTCCTTCGCTCCGGAGCCGTGATCGCCGTCCTCGGCCCGGATGAGCCGCTCACCCGGTTGCTGGCCCGGGAGCTCGCGACGGGGCGTGATGAGACGGCGGCTTGCGCCGTCTACGCCCCGTCCCGGCGCGGTCCCGATCTCGGCGAGGCCGAGGCGATCTTCGCCGAGCTGGCTCGGCAGGGGCCGTCGCGGGTGGTGGTCCTGTCGAGCACCGAGGTCCACGAGCCGCATCACCACCACACCGGGATGGTGGAGGAGGCTCGCCTGGCGCGCCGTCCCGGGATGAACCCGCGGGCTCGGCTCTGGCTGGATCTGGAGGAGCTGGCGGAGCGTCTCCTGAGCGGCCTGCCGGGCGTGACCCTGACCGTGCTGCGGCCGGCGCCGGTGCCGCAGCCGGGGGCGCCGGACCCCTGGAGCCGGTTGCTCTCCAGCCGGCTCGCCGTCACCCTCCCCGGCTGCGATCCGTCGCTCCAGCTCCTGGCGCCCGAGGACCTGGTGGCGGCGATCCGGGCCGCCTTCAAGGCCGGCGAGACCGTGGCCCGCGGTGTCTTCCAGGTGGTGCCGGCGGGAGTGGTGCCGCTGCGCCGGGCGCTCCGCCTGGCCGGCGTCCGGCGGCTGCCGCTGCCGCGCTGGCTCCAGCGGGCGGGGCGCGGACCCTGGCTCGACTACCTCCGCTACTCCTGGACCGCTTCGGGCGAAGCCGCGTCACAAAGGCTGGGCTTCGTCCCTCGCCGAAGCAGCGCCGAGGCCGCGGCCGGCCTGGGCGCCGGGGCGCCGGCGGTCCCGGAGGCGGCGGCACCGGGCCGCCCGTCCGCGGCCGCTCCGGCGCCCGCGGCGATCCATTCCACCGCCGGCGACTTCGACGACTGGGGGATGGACCCCGCCTACATCGCCCGCTACGGCCGGACGCTCTTCCGGCTCCTCCACGACCATTACTGGCGGATCGAGGTCCGGGGCCTCGAGAACGTGCCGCGGGCGGGCCGAGCCGTCCTGGCCGG
>DATKCC010000298.1:0-2155 GCA_035513375.1 Thermoanaerobaculia bacterium
TAGAGGATGAAGAAGCCCGCGACGCTCCGCACCACCCCCTCGGGCACCGGCTTCTTCCCCACCAGGATCGAGATCACCGTGCTCGGGCTGTACATGAGCCGCACCTCGCGCCAGGCGGCCTTCAGGCCGATCACCATCCGCATGACCTTCATCGACCCCGCGGTCGAGCCGGCGCAGCCGCCGACGAACATCAGCGCCACCAGCGCCATCCGGGCGAAGCTCGGCCAGGTCTCGAAGTTCGTCGTGGCGAAGCCCGTAGTGGTCAGGATCGAGGTGACCTGGAAGAGCGAGTCGAGGAGCGCCCGGCCGAGGCCGGCGCCGGTGGCGTCGTAGAGATCGCTCGCCAGCAGCACCGCGGCCACCGCCACCGTCGCGGCGCCGAGGATCGCCAGGTAGGCGCGCAGCTCCGGGTCCCGCCCGACCGTCCGCCAGCCGCTCCGGTGGCGCAGGCCGAAGTAGAGCGAGAAGTTGGCGCCGGCGAGGACCATGAACAGGATCACCACCAGGTCGACGGCCGGCGAGGCGAAGGCCGCGATCGACTCGGCGCGGGGCGAAAAGCCCCCGGTCGACAGCGTCGAGAAGGTGTGGGTGAGGGCGTCGTAGAGATCGAGCCCGGCGAGCATCAGGAGCGCCACCTGGGCGGCGGTGAAGGCGAGGTAGAGCCGCCAGAGGAGCGAGGCGGTGTCGCGAATGTGGGGCCGCAGGGCCTGGGCCGTGGGCCCCGGGACCTCGAGCTTGTAGAGGAACCGCGCGCCCGGGCCGAGCTCGGGCAAGAGGGCGACGAAGAGGACGATGATCCCCATCCCCCCGAGCCACTGGCTCAAGCTCCGCCAGAAGAGGATCCCGCGGCCGGCCGCCTCGATATCGGTGAGCACGGTCGCCCCGGTCGTGGTGAAGCCCGAGGCGGACTCGAACAGGGCGTCGACCGGGCTCGTGAGGGTCCCGGTCAGCAGGTAGGGCAGGGCGCCGAAGAGCGAGGCCAGAACCCAGCCCCCGACCACGATCAGGATGCCCTCTCGCCGGTAGACCTCGCCGCCGCCGTGCCCGGCCACCACCATGGCACCGCCGGCCACCGCCGTCGCCGCGGCCGAGGCGAGGAAGGTGACCGCGGCGCCCACCTCGCCGTAGATCCACGCGCACGCCGCCGGAGCGAGCAGGGCCAGGGCAAGCAACAGCAGCAGCCGGCCGAGGAAGCGGAGGACCGGGCCCAGGCTCACCGCGCGGCCCCGATCGGCTCCCGCCCCGGGAACAGGAGCTGGACCGTGCCGAGCTCCTCCTCGCGTACGAACAGGATCACCAGGTCGCCGACTTCGAGGCGGTCCGGCCCCCTGGGGACGAAGACCTTCCGCCCCCGGACGACCGCGCCCACGATCAGGCCGCGGGGCGGGCTCATCTCGGCCAGGGTCACCCCGGCCGCCGGGCTCGCCTCGAACAGGCGCCGCTCGAGGACCTGGGCCTGCCCGCGCTGGAGCGAGACGATGTTGGCCGAGTAGCCGCTCTCGATGTACTCACGCACCCGGTCGTAGGCGAGCGCGCGCGGCGAGAAGACTTCGAGCAGGCCGAGGCGTTTCCACAGGTGGGAGGTCTCGCCGCGGTCGACCAGGGCGATCACCTGCGGCACGCCGAGCTCCTGGGCGAGCAGCGTCGCCATCAGGTTGGTGTCGTCGTGCCCGGTCAGGGCGACGAAGGTCTTCGCCCGGTCGATCCGCTCGGCTTTCAGCAGATTGAGGTCGGTGGCGTCGCCGTGGAGGACCTCGACGCCGGGGAAGAGCGCCGCGAGCTCGCGGGCCCGCTCGCGGGAGCGCTCGATGATCCGGACCTCGACGTCGACCCCTTCGAGCGCCCGGGCCACGGTCACCCCGGTCGCGCCGCCGCCGGCGATCACCACCCGGCCGAGGCGCTCCGGGCGGTCGGTGACCATGCGCTCGAAACGGCTGATGACCTCGGTGTTGCCGAGGATCAGGGCCTCGTCACCCGGCTGCGCCCGGTCCTCGCCGCCGGGGATGATCAGCCCCTCGCCGCGGAACAGGGCGACGACCAGGCTGTCCTCCGGGAGGTCCACCTCCTTCAACGGCCGCAGCGTCAGCGGCGACCCCTGCCGCAACAGGATCCGCCGGAGCTGGACCTTGCCGCCGGCGAAGTACTCGACCGCGAC
>DATKCC010000299.1:0-17316 GCA_035513375.1 Thermoanaerobaculia bacterium
TCGGTGCGCACCTCGGCCACGAGCTGGTCGAGCACCGCCGGGCCCGCTCCCTGGAGGTCAGGTCCGACCCCCCGATGCCCTTCAACGCCGACGGCGAGCCGATCGGCTCGACGCCGGCCCGCTACCAGGTCCTGCCCGGAGCAGTCCGCTTCCTGGCGCCGCCGGAGGAGCGCTGACGGCTCGTGCCCGAACTGGACGACTGACGCGCCGAGAGGATCTCGAAGTACCGAAAACGATCAGATCGGCGCCCAGACGGGACCGAGATCGAGCAGGAACCCAGGGAGCTCCGGGTCGCCCGCGACCTCTGTAGGGTCCTCCAGAACCTCCACAGGCCGGCCGGGGCGGTAGACGTGGACCCGCCGCGCCTCGGGATCGATCAGCCAGCCGAGCCTGGCGCCGTGCTGCCGGTACTCCTCCATCTTCGCCCGGAGGTCCCCGAGCCGGTCCGGGGGCGAGCGGAGCTCCACCACGAAGTCGGGGCAGACGGGCAGGAACCCCTGTCTCTCTTCCGCGGACAAGGGCTCGAGCTTCGAGCGCACGACCCAGGCCGCGTCCGGGGCGCGCAGGGCGCCATTCGGCAGCAGGAAACCGGCCGAGGAGTCGAAGGCGATCCCGGTGCCGTCATGCCTCGCCCACAGGCCCAGAGCGATGGCGATCTCCAGGGTGCGGTGTCCGCTCTCCCCGCCGGCCGGCGTCATCACGATCAGGTCCCCCTCGGCGGTCCGCTCGATCCGCAGGTCCGGGTTCCGGGCGCAGAACTCATACAGCTCCTCGTCGCTCCGCGGGAGCGCCGCGCCCACCTCGACGTTGAGCGGAATCGGTGTGCTGCGAATGGCGAGAACCGTCATCGTCGTCGGCCCCAGGATACCACCGGCGACCTCGATGCGGCGGAACCTCTCTTACACCCACGTCCTCAACCACGGCGGCCGGGGAGTCCAGAGCCCCGCGGACGCCCTCGACCTCTGAGTGGAGCCCTGCGACCCGAGAACGGGGCGCAGGCAGCGGCCTGCCCAAGCTGCTCCTGGCGCTACGTTATGCGAACCGCGGAAGCTACCTTAGGCGAACGCCAAGAGTTCGCGTGGACAGCTTCCTCCAGCCCCTGCTAGACTCCGCAAACCAAAGGACGCGAAGGAGATGGCCCGTTGAGCAACGGAGGCTGCCCCAAGGTTAGCCGACCCACTCGGGGTCGTAATGCCAGCAGCCCCGTTCGCTCACACATACGTTGGGCGGCCTCAAAGGGCCGGTTCCGTTTTCCGTGGACCGGGCGAATCTCTTACATAGGGCATTGGCCGATGACGACAGAGCGCTTTGGCTGGCGGCACCAAGTCGGGAATTGTCGCACGTTTCCCAGGACAGTGCTTTGCGCCTCGCTCGCTGTTCTCTTGGTCGGCTGTCACGGCCAGGCAGGAGCTGTTCTTGAACTGACTGTGATCGAGGCCCGGTCGGGCACGGTCACCCCGGCCCGGATCGAGCTCCTTGATGATGCGGGCGCGCCCCACGTGCCATCCCAAGCGCTGGCAGTCGCCGGCGACTGTGGTTGGCGTCCGATCCATAACTGGATCTCGTGGGCAGCACGCGTTCAGATGCGTCGTGCGCTGAGCTCCGAGGTCCACAATCCGTATACCGGTACGACCCATTTCTACCTCGCCGAGCCCGCGCGGATGAGGGTGCCGGCGGGGCGTTACACCGCCCGCGCCTTCAAAGGCATCGAGTACGTGGTGGCGGAGGCGGAGATCGAAGTCCGCGATGGCGAGACCGCGGCGCTCAGCCTCGGGCTAGTGCGCTGGGTCGACATGCCGGCCGAGGGCTGGTACGGCGCCGACGACCACCTGCACATCCCACGGCCGAGCGGGCGCTTCGACGAGCGCATTGCGCGCTGGATGGAGGCGGAGGATCTCCATCTGGCGAACCTGCTGCAGATGGGTCTGGCGCAGTCCATCCACATAACTCCCCAGCACGCCTTCGGCAGCCCGTCGGTGTATCAGACGGCGGGCACTCTGCTTGCCAGCGGGCAGGAGAATCCGCGCACGCATGTCTTGGGGCACTCCATCATCCTCGGGGCACCGCAGTGGATCGACTATCCGGAAAACTATCTGGCCTATGACCGGTTCTGGCGTCAGGCCCGCCAGGATGGTGCCGTCACCGGGTTCGCCCACTGGGGTGTGGGCGGGGCCGATGAAGGGTTGGCGGTGTGGATCCCCGATGGCCTGCTCGATTTTCTCGAGGTGCTGGGGTTCGGGCTTCCTTACTACGATGCCTGGTACCAACTGCTTGATCTCGGCATACGGATGACGCCAACGGCCGGTACCGACTATCCGTGTAGTCCGAGCCTTCCCGGGAGGGAGCGCTTCTATACCCAGGTAGACGGCGAGTTGACCTTTGGCGCATGGCTGGACGCAGTTCGCCGGGGCCGCAGCTTCGTCACGAACGGACCGGTCCTGGACTTCAGGGTCAACGGTGTCTCCATGGGAGACGAGCTCCACCTTCAGGCCCCTGGTACGGTGACGGTTACCGGACGCGTGCGCTTCGACCCGCAACGCGACAATGTGGTGAGCTTGGAGCTCGTCGGCAGCGGCGGGGAGGTGCTGTTTTCCAGCGGTGAGCACACGGGAGCGGGTCAGATCCGGATCGAGCTCGAGTTGTCCGTGTCACATGCGACTTGGCTCGCCCTGCGCGCGTCGGGACACAAGCTGAACGAAACACCGGTCGACTTCGCCGCCGGCTTGGCGGCGGCCTTGATGCATCTCGAACGCGCCAGTAACGAGGAGATCCTGAAGCGGCTGCCGGCCGACGGCTCGCCGCGACCGTCGGCCGCCCACAGCGCTCCGGTCTTCGTCACGGTTGCCGGTACGCCATCGTTGGCGCAGCAGCCCCGGGCTACGGAGGCGGCCGCGGCCTGGCTCGCCCGGCTCGAGGAACTGGCGCGCCGTTTCGCGCCGGATCGTATCGGTGAGCTGGCCAGTTTTCCCGGCCGGGGGGATGGTCTCGAGCTCGAAGACCTCGAGGGCGGTCGGGAGGACTTGCTGCGAGCAATCGAGCGGGCTCGGACGGCCTACCACGAATGGCAGCACCGGCATGGACAGGCTCACGATTGAGTATCCGGGCATTGGACCGCAGCTGGGTTGAGCCGCCCAACGAGGCGTTGAACCTGTCACCGCGCTTCGCGCGGCGCAGGTTAACGCCAGCGCGTTAGGCGTGCCGGCAACGAAAGTGATGATCGGACGAAGAGGAGAAGCTAGTGCCATACCGCCCAAGCCCCTACATCGATTTCGAGGCTGGCAGAGTGCTCACACCGCCGATGGTGCTGTCGCAGCAGCGGACGCGCCCATGGTCGTCGGACGACATGCTGGACCTGTTCGAGTGTCGCGTGGACGTCTGGCAACTCGGTCCCGCCGTTGAGATCCTCAAGGACCTCGACCGCAATGCTCCGAATCCCGCCTCCGTTTGGGCCCACGGAGCCTATGCGCTCTTGGGCCTGGTCTTCACCTACTTCGAGATGATCGGCAAGACCCTCAATCTGAATTCCCGGCCCAGCGGCACCGCATGGATCGACTTCAACTATGGCTTCTGCGACGTCTACCCCTCGTTCGCGCCGCCGCCAGGCGCAGACTTCAAGGACTCCACCATCCCTGACGTCGCCGCATTCCGCGACCGCGTTCGTAACGGCATCTACCACCTCGGCTACACGAAGGGCAATCTGTTCCTCTGGAACGAACCGTCACAGGCCGACTTCGTCGTCGATCGGCGCTCCGCGGATCCAAGGTATCTCGTCAATCCTCACGGTGCGACCCGCACCATCATGGATCACTTTCCTGGCTTCATCGGCCGCGTGCGTGCCTCGGCTCCGTTGCGGAAGCGATTTGAGCGCTTTTTCAAGGAGTTTCATGGGCTCAAGTGATCTCAAGTCCACTCAACGCCGCTTCTTGAGCACGCGCAACCTCCAGGCCGACCGTGACAAGTCGCCCAACCACGCCCCTGCACCGGACGGCTGACGCCGCCGGTGAGGGGCAGAACCGTTCGGCGGCTGGAAAGGAATGCCATAGAGAATGATGCGGGTCTGGACCTATGATCCTCACTCGGGCGGGAAGAAGATCCCTCCCGCGGTCCGTCAGCGTACGGAGCGGCGCATCCGTTCGTACGCGAAGAATCATTATTCCGGAACGTTCGTTCGCCTGGATGTACGCTTCCGTGGACACCTGTGCTACATCGATGCATACACGGAGCCCACGGAACCATCGGTCGCCCTTCTGCGCGCTCTTGGTGAGAGCCGGCAACGATATATGGTGCGGTTGCGGAATACACCGCTTCATCTTTGCCGCTTGCGCTACTTCGGTGATGAGGAAGGATGGACCATGGCCTTCCAAACCTATAGTCACGAGCGATACGAGCCTTGCGTGTTCGATAGTGGCAGTTTCTACGGCGGACCCGAAGAAGCGTTCGAGACAGCGGCGGTCTACATTCGGGGCGAGTGAAGGACCGAGGCGCCGTCACAGCTCGGTCCAGGGCAGCACCCGCACCCCGGGAACGAGAGCCGAGGCCTCGTGGGCACGGGTGACCAGCAGACCCTCGGCGGCCCGGTCGCCGGCCAGGGAGCGCCAGCGGACCAGGCTCTCGGCGTGGGCGGGGCGGGGGGTGGCGGTGGCCTTGATCTCGACGGGATGGAGCCTGCCGCGTAGCTCGACCAGGAGGTCCACCTCCCAGCCGTCGCGGGAGCGCCAGTACCAGAGCGGCGGAGGCAGACCCCGGTGGTAGAAGAGCTTGGCGAGCTCCGCCACTATGGCGGTCTCGAATAGCGGGCCGGCCAGGGGGCCCTGGAGCACCGCGTGCTGGTCTCTGAGGCCGAGGAGGTAGGAGGCGATGCCGGTGTCGAGCCAGTAGAGCTTGGGAGCCTTGATCATCCGCTTGCCCAGGTTGTCGAAGTGCGGGCGCAGGAGGAGCACCTGACGGCTCGCCTCGAGGACGCTCAACCACTGGCGGACCGTGGGCGGCGAGACTCCGGCGTCCCGCGCCAGGTCGGTGAGGTTGAGGATCTGGCCGGTCCGGGCCGCGGCCAGGCGCAGAAAGGCCTGGAAGCTCCCGAGATCCTTCACCGCCAGCACCGACCGGACGTCCCGCTCCAGGTAGGTCTGGACGTAGCTTGCGAACCAGAGGTCACCGTCCACGTGCTCCTGGCCCCAGAGCTGCGGGAAGCCTCCGCGCAGAAGCCACGCGGCGAGCTCGTCGGCGCCAGTCCCGGGAGGCCGAGAACGGCTCCGGCCGGCTGGTGCCGCCAGCAGCCCTCCGATCACCGCCTCGGCAGAGTCCTCGGACCGCGGCCGGCGCTCGATCTCGCTCCAGGAGAGCGGCAGCAGGGTGAGGATCGCGACCCGGCCGGCCAGGGACTCGGCCGTTCCCTGGAGCAGCGGGAAGCCCTGCGAGCCCGACAGCAGCCACCGGCCGGGGCGGCGGTCCTCGTCGATGGCCACCTGCAGGTAGGAGAGGAGCGCCGGGACGTGCTGGACCTCGTCCAGGATGACCGGCGGCGGGTGATCGGCGAGGAAGCCCACCGGGTCGGCCAGGGCGCGCTCGCGCACGTGGGGAGCCTCCAGGGAGACGTAGCGGTGGGAGTCGCCGAACTGGGAGCGGAGGAGGGTGGTCTTGCCCGACTGCCGCGGCCCCGTGACCAGCACCGCGGGGAAGGCGGCCAGGGCCCGCTGTAGTGGCCCGGAGAGGGTGCGGTGAAGAAGCATCGGTGGCGAGTATAAGTTTCGCGAAGCGAAGGTACAACCTTCGATCCGCAAAACGGGTCGGGACGAGAGGCTCATTCCCACAAGGGCTGGCTGACGCCCGAGCTATGATCTGAGGTCCACCATGCCGATCGAGAGCCCCACGGAGACAATCGTCCGCGAGCTCCGTCGACTCCAGGAGCACGCCGAGAAGGCCATGGCCCAGATAGATGACGAGGCGTTCTTCGCGACTCTCGGGGAGGGCGACAACAGCATCGCCGTCATCGTCAAGCACCTCGCCGGCAACATGCGCTCCCGGTGGACCGACTTCCTCACGGCCGACGGCGAGAAGCCGGATCGCGACCGCGACAGCGAGTTCGTCATCGAGCCCGGCGACAGCCGGGAGAGCCTACTCGCACGCTGGGAACGCGGCTGGCAGGTGCTCTTCGAGACGATCCGCCCTCTGACCATAGCCGATCTCGACCGCATCGTGACGATTCGCGGCGAGCCCTTCACCGCGACCCAGGCCATCCACCGCCAGCTCACCCACTACGCGGGCCACGTGGGCCAGATCGTGCTGCTCGCCAAGCATCACGCCGGCGAACGGTGGGCCACGCTCAGCATTCCCCGGGGCCGCTCCGGCGAGCTCGACGCGAAGCTGGCCAAGTACCTGTAAGGCGCCCCGCCGGCGATTGGGGCGCTACTCAGAACCTTGTGCTATCATTGCAGGCAATGCTGCGTATGACTTCAGAGGAGCGTCGCCCATGGCGCAATTGACCGTCAGGAAGCTCGGCTCCGACCTCGTCCGTCGGCTCAAGATCCGGGCCGCCGAGCACGGCCGCTCGGCGGAGGCGGAGCACCGGGCAATCCTGGAGCAAGTGCTCGGCCCCCGGGATTCGAGCTTCTGGGAGCTGGCGAAGTCTCTACGGGCGGCGACCCGCGGGCGGCGAAGCACCGACAGCGCCGAGCTGCTGCGGCAGGATCGGCGCCGGGACGCCCTCGGTGAGCGCCGATGAGCACCCTGGTGGTCGATGCCAGCGTGGCCGTGAAGTGGGTGGTGGATGAGGAAGGGAGTGAGGCGGCTGCCGAGCTGGCCCTTGAGGATCTCGAGGCTCCGGATCTCCTGTACGTCGAGGCGGCCAACGTACTCTGGACCAAGGCACTACGCGGGGAGCTCACCGAAGCCGAAGCCGCGGAACGGCTGGCGCTCCTCCTGGAGGCGCCGCTCCGCCTCATCCCTTCCAAGGGACTCCTCGAGCGAGCCCAAGCCCTCGCCTTCGAGCTGGAGCACCCCGTCTACGACTGCGTCTATCTCGCCCTCGCCCTTGATCGGGACACCGAGCTCGTGACCGCCGACGGCCGCTTCGTCAACGCCCTCGGTGCCCACGGCCGCTACAAGGAGAGAGTCCGACTCCTCGTCGAGCCTCCTCCGTGACGCCCAGTGAACCAAGTTCCTTCCGATGAAGAAAGAGACCACAACCATCTGAGGCCGCCAGACCCTCAGTCTGCTGGAACCGCGCCGATGGAACTTGTAACTATCGAACCTGGACCCTGACCGTTCGCGGTACAAAGAGGCCAGTCCTCGCCCGTGGGCGACGCCGAGGACCCTTCTGATAGGGGCACGCCCCTCAAAAAGAAAGGGATGCCGGGGGCGCGGTCGCGCATCGTGCCCCCGGCACCCTTCAGGGGGTAGGAGGAAGAGACTCCATCGCCAGCATTCAGTCCATCTGCTTCCTCAGCACCGTCGGGATGTCGTAGTCGTCGACGTTCGACCAGTTGGGGCCGAAGCCGCCCGGGTCCTCGCCCTGGCGGTGGGCCAGGACCTTGCGGTAGAAGGGCACCTCGGGCTCGGGCTCGGGGGGCGCCGGCTGGCGCTCCTCGGCCACGGCCGGCTGCCGGCCGAAGAGCGGCACCTCCTCGACCCGGTCGACCCGCTGGGGTGGGTCGAAGATCTCGAGGCTCCCGGGCTCGCCGGGCCCATCCAGCCGCGGCTCCCCCGCCGGCTCGGCCCGTCGCTCCCGCGTCCGGACGAGCTCCGGGTGCGGCGCCGGGCGCTGGCCGCGGACGGCGGAGGCGAGGTCGAAGCCGGTGGCGATCACCGTCACCTTCATCGAGTCCTCCAGGGCCTCGTCGATCACCATACCGGAGATGATGTTGGCGTCCGGGTCGACCGCCTCGGCGATGATCTGGGCGGCCTCGGCGACCTCGTGGAGGGTCAAGTCCGAGCCGCCGGAGATGTTGATCAACACGCCCTTGGCGCCCTGGATCGAGGTCTCCTCGAGGAGCGGCGATGAGATCGCCCGCTGGGCCGCCTCGAGCGCCCGGTTCTCCCCCCTGGCGATGCCGGTGCCCATCAGCGCCATCCCCATCCCGGTCATGACCGTCTTGACGTCGGCGAAGTCGACGTTGACCTCGCCCGGGACCGTGATGAGGTCGCTGATCCCCTGGACCGCCTGCCGCAGCACGTCGTCGGCGATCCGGAAGGCCTCGGCGAGCGGTGTGCCGCGCTCGACAAAGTTGAGCAGGCGCTCGTTGGGGATGGTGATCAGGGTGTCGACCGCTGCGCGGAGCTCGTCGACCGCCTGGTCGGCCACCGCCATCCGCCGGCGCCCCTCGAAGCCGAAGGGCTTGGTCACGACGGCCACGGTGAGCGCCCCGATCTCGGAGGCGAGCGAAGCCAGGATCGGCGCCGCCCCGCTGCCGGTGCCGCCGCCGAGGCCGGCGGTGATGAACACCATGTCGGCGCCGTCGAACGATTCGAGGATGGCCTCGGTGTCCTCGAGCGCCGCCTTCCTGCCGATCTCCGGGTCGGCCCCTGCCCCGAGCCCGCGCGTCAGGGCCCTCCCGAGCTGGAGCTTCGCCGGCGCCCGGCATTTGCGCAGCGCCTGGAGATCGGTGTTCACAGCCATGAACTCGATCCCCTTCAAGTCGGAGTCGATCATGCGGTTGACGGCGTTGCCGCCGCCCCCGCCGACGCCGAGCACCTTGATCTTCGCCGCCGGTGCTTCGGCGTCGTCGACCGGAGTGATCGCCGTCCTGGCCAGGGTCTGTCGGTCTTCGAACAGGATCATCGCCTACCCCCCGTAGGTTGGATGTGTGGATGGATCAAAGGAGATCCGAGAACATGCCTCGGAGGCTCCCGACTACGCTCTTGACGTTCCAGCCGGCGCGGCGCTTCGCCCGGCCCTTGCGCTCCTCCGACGCCATGCCGAAGAGGAGCATTCCCGAGGCGGTGGCCCAGGCCGGCGAGCTGATCACGTCGACCAGGCCGGATAGCCCCGCCGGCAGCCCGTAGCGGACCGACGAGTCGAACATCTGCTCGGACATCTCGAGCAGTCCGTCGAGCTGGGAGCCACCGCCGGTCAGCACGACGCCGCCCCGGAGCGACTCCTCCCAGCCGTGCTTGGCGAGGTCCGAGCGGACGAGCTCGAAGAGCTCCTCGGCCCTGGGCTGGAGGATCTCGGCGATCTCCTTCCTGGGCACCACCCGCGGCGCACCGCCGGCGACGGTCGGTACCGAGATCCCCTGGCCGGCGGCGACCAGACCGCCCAGGCAGCAGCCCTTCTCGATCTTGATCCGCTCGGCCTCGGCGAACGGGGTCCTGAGCACCATGGCGAGGTCGTTGGTGAAGTGGCCGGCGCCTACGGGTAGGACCGCGCTGTGCTGGACGCCGCCGTCCAGGAAGACGGCGTACTCGGTGGTGCCCGAGCCGATGTCGATCAGGAGCACCCCGAGCTCGCGCTCGTCGGGCGTCAGCACCGCTTCGCCGGTCGCGAGCGGCTCGAAGACCAGCTCGACGACCTCGATCCCGGCCCGGTTGACACAGGTCAGGAGCGTCTTCGTCCGGGTGATGTTCCCGGTCACCAGATGGAGCGTCACCTCGAGCCGGCTCCCGAGCATGCCGAGCGGGTCCTGGATCCCACCCTGCTCGTCGACCAGGAACTCCTGCGGGATGGCGTGCAGGATCTCCCGGTCCGAGGGCAGGGCCGCCGACTGGGCGGCCTCGAGCACCCGGTCGATGTCCTGGCGGGTGATCTCCCGGTCCTTGCGCGAAACGGTGACCATGCCCCGGGAGTTGACGTTGCGGATATCGGAGCCGGCGATCCCGACCCAGGCTCGGGCAACCTCCACTCCGGCCATGACCTCCGCCTCCTCGGTCGCCTGGCGCAGCGCCTCGACCGTGGCCTCGACGTTGACCACGTTGCCCCGCCGGGTGCCGCGGTTGGGCGCCAGGCCCTTGCCCACCACCTCCATCGTGCCGGCGCCGTCGCGTTGCCCGATCAGGACGCCTACCTTCGAGGAGCCGATGTCGATCGCGACGAAGTACTCATCCGGTCTCGCCATGTGCCTCACCTCTCCCGTATCACCATGCGATTTTCGAAACGAAGGTCGACCCGGCCCGGCTCCGGCACCCGCGCCAGGAGCTCGGGCAGCATCCCTGCGAACGTCCGCACCCGCTGTTCGACCGCGCCGGCCTCGACCAGGAGCGGGAACGGCAGCTCCCGGGTGCGGAGGACCAGATCCTCCTCGCCCAGGATCTCTACCTCGGTGAGCGCTCCGCCCCACCCGGGGTCGACCCGCGACAGCGCGGTCGCCGCCTCGAGCGCCCGCCGCAGCACGGCTTCGCGCTCCCAGGCGGGACCCGAGCCGGCCTCGCCACCGCTGGGCGGGCTCTCCCGGAGAACCAGCCGCCCTCCGGCGCGCCCGGCCTCTCCCGGCGGCTCCCCTTCGGCGTCGAGCGGCGCGATCACGCGACCCTCCCGATCGACGTGGAAGCGCCCGTCGGCGGCCTCGAGCACCGCCACCGGCCGGCGCTCGACGACCGCCACCCGGAGGCGGTCGGGGAGACTCTTCGACAGCTCGACCCCGCCGATCCAGGGGTGGTCCCGAAGGCTGCGCTCGACGCTCTTCATCGACATCCAGACGAGGTTCCGTCCCCGGAGGTGAGCGAGGCGCTCCTCGACCCACGCCCGGTTGACCCGCTCGGTGGTCTCGATCTCCATTCGCCCGAGGGCGAAGCGGGGCGAGGTGGCGGACCACCAGAGGGCGGCGGCCGGCGTGCCGACGAGGGCGAGGGCCGCGGCGAACTGCCGGACGACGCCCAGGAGCCGCCGCCGGCGCCGGACCGGCAGCCCTGAGCGACGGCGGAAGGGCAGCACCCGGCCATCGGGCAGCCGGGCCGGTTTGGATCGGGGGAGCCCGGCCGGTGCGCCAGGCCGGTGGAGCTCGGTCGGCGCCCTCACGAGCCCTCCTCCCTGCGGCCTACGAGCTCGTGGGCGAGCCGGTAGATGCTCCCCGCCCCCAGGGTCAGGAGCAGGTCTCCGGGCTGGACCTCGCCTGCCAGGAGATCCGGGACCTCGTTGAAGTCGGCCCGGTACTCGACCCGCCGGTGGCCGGCGGCGCGGGCGGCGTCGACCACCAGCTCGCCGGTCACCCCTTCGATCGGCTGCTCGCGGGAGGGGTAGACCGCGGTCACCACCACCCGGTCGGCCCCCAGGAGCGCCCGGCCGAAGCCCTCCGCTTGGTCGCGCGTGCGGGTGAACAAGTGAGGCTGGAAAACCGCGAAGATCCGGCCGGCCGGGGTCGTTTCGCGGGCCGCGGCCAGGGTCGCCTCGACCTCGGCGGGGTGGTGGGCGTAGTCGTCGACGACGGTCGCGCCCCGCCAGACGCCGAGGCGCTCGAAGCGCCGGTCGACACCCTCGAAGCCGGCGAGCGCCTCGACCACCTTCGCGAAGGGAATCCCGAGCGCTTGCGCCACGGCGACGGCGGCCAGGGCGTTGGCCACGTTGTGCCGACCGGGGAGCGGGATCTCGACCGCGCCCAGGTCGCCCAGGAGGGCATGGCGGACGGTGAATCGACTCCCGAGGGCGCCCTCGCGGACGCGGATGTCGTGCGCCTGGAAGTCCGCATGGGGGGTGAAGCCGTAGGTCACCACCCGGTGGCCGGCGAGCCGGGGGAGGATCGCCTGGATGTTGGGGTCGTCCTGGTAGACGATCACTTGGCCGAAGAACGGCACCCGGCTCGCGAACTCGATGAACGCCTCGCGGATGGCGTCGAGGCTGCCGTATGTGTCGAGGTGGTCTGCGTCGATCGTGGTGATGACCGCGAGGATCGGCGCCAGGCGGAGGAAGCTCCGGTCGAACTCATCGGCCTCGGCCACCAAGTACTCGCTGTGGCCCATGCGGGCGCCGGTACCGAGCGCCCGAACCCGGCCGCCGACGATCACCGTCGGGTCGAGCCCGCCTTCGGTCAGGACCGAGCCGACGAGCGAGGTGGTGGTCGTCTTGCCGTGGGTGCCGGCGATGGCGACGCCGTACTTCAGGCGCATGAGCTCGGCCAGCATCTCGGCCCGGCGGATCACCGCGGTCCCGCGGTGGTGGGCCTCGGCGACCTCGACGTTGCCCTGGGGGACCGCCGAGGAGTAGACGACGAGGTCGGCATCCCCCAGGTTCGCCGGGTCGTGGCCGTATGCGATTCGCGCGCCGAGCTCGGCCAGCCGCTCGGTCACCTCCGAGCGGGCCAGGTCGCTCCCCGAGACCTCGACGTCGTACTCGAGGAGGATCTCGGCGATGCCGCTCATGCCGGCGCCGCCGATCCCCACCAGGTGGACGTGGCGGAGGCCCGTGAACTGGCGGAACATCAGGCCTTCCTGCCTTTCGGGGCGACGGCGAGCTCGACCAGCCAGCCGGCGATCTCCGCGCTCGCGCCGGGGCGGGCCAGGGCGCGGCCGGCACGACCCATCGCGTCGAGGGCGGGCCGGTCGGCCAGGAGCTCGGCCAGGTGCTCGGCCAAGACCGGTGCGAGCGCTGCGGCCACGGTCTCGGGGGAGGCGCCCGGGGTCGCCTCGACCACCCGGGCGGCCCCGGCCGCCTCGAGCGCCCGGGCGTTGGCGCGCTGGTGCCCCTCGGCCAGGGCGAGCGGCAGCAGGACCGCCGGGCGGCCGGCGGCGGCGATCTCGGCTACGGTCAGGGCGCCGGCCCGCGAGACGATCAGATCGGCCGCCGCCATGGCGGCTGCGACGTCGGCGATGAACGGCACGAGCTCGACGGCCTCCTCCGGCAGCCCACCCTCCCCGGCGGCCGCGCGATAGGCCTCGCGCGTCGCCTCGAGGTGGGCGGCACCGGTCTGGTGGACCACCCGCAGGCCCGGCAGCCGGCGGAGCAGGCCCTGCCCTCCCGCCAGCGCCTCGCTCCCGGCCAGGAGCGCCTGTGGCACCGCCAGGTTGATCGACAGAGCCCCCTGGCTCCCGCCGAGCACCAGCAACCGCGGTCCGGTCTCGGCCCGGTCCCGGACCGGCGCAGCCGGCACCGAGAAGAACCCTCGCCGTATCGGCACGCCGGTCGCCCGGCATCGACCGGGGAGCTCCCGGCAGGTATCGGCGAAGGCGACCGCGGCGCCTGCGGCCCAGCGGGCGAGGTGGCGGTTGGCGAAGCCCGGCTGGGCGTTGGGCTCGAGCAGCAGGACCGGCCGACGGGCCAACACCGCCCCCAGGACCGCCGGGGCCGAAGCGTAGCCGCCGGTGCCGAGGACCGCGTCGACCCCGAGGCGGCGGACCAGCCGGGCGGCGCCGACCGCGGCGACGCCGGCGGTAGCGAGCGCCGCGAGCTTGCCGACCGGCCCCCGCCCGACGAGCGGCCGGGAGGCGACCGGATAAAACGGCAAGCCGCGCTCCGGCACCACCCGGGCCTCGAACCCCGAGGCCGAGCCGGCGAAGGAGACGGCGCAGCCGCGCCCGGAGAGCTCCTCCCCCACCGCGAGCGCGGGGAAGACATGGCCGCCGGTGCCGCCGCCGGCGAGGAGCACGTGGATCCTGCCGTCGGGCGTCGTCATCCGTGCTCCGAAACGTTCAGCAGGATGCCGCAGGCGACCATCGAGACCACCAGCGACGAGCCCCCGTAGGAGATGAACGGCAGCGGGATGCCCTTCGACGGCGCGAGCGCCAGGCAGACGCTGACGTGGATCAGGGCCTGGATCACCAGCACCCCGGTCAGCCCCCACGCGAGGTAGCGGCCGAAGAGGTCCGGCGCCCCGGCTCCGGCCCTGACCCCGCGCCAGAGGATCACCGCGAAGAGCGCCAGCACCGCGGCCGCCCCCAGGAGCCCCAGCTCCTCGGCGGCGATCGCGAAGACGTAGTCCGAGTGGGGGTGCGGCAGGTAGTTGAGCTTCTGCACGCTCCCCCCGGGCCCCAGGCCGAGGAGGCCGCCCGAGCCGACGGCGATGAGCGACTGGTGGGCCTGGAAGCTCGCGCCCAGCGGGTCGCTCTCCGGGTCGAGGAAGGCGAACAGGCGCCGCCGGCGATACTCGGCGGAGAGGACCAGCAGGGCGAGGAGCGGCAGGGTCACCATCGCCCCGGTCACCAGGAACCGCCAGGCGAGCCCGGCCAGGAACAGCACCAGGAGGACCGCCACCAGGAGGAGGACCGCGGTGCCGAAGTCCGGCTGGAGGAGGACCAGGCCGACGATCGTGCCGGTCGCCACCAGGACCGGCGCCAACACCGCCGGTTGGTTCACGCGCTCCGGCTTCTTCTCGATCTGATAGGCGACGAAGGGGACGAGCGCCAGCTTGGCGAGCTCCGACGGCTGGACCGAGAGCGGCCCGAGACGGAACCAGCGGTGGGTGCCGTTGATCTCGGGGCCGTAGAGGACCAGGACCAGGAGTGCCACCGCACCCGCGACCAGGGCGTAGACCACCGCCGGCCGGCGCAGGTGCCGGTAGTCGACGTGCATGGCGAGGGCCATGGCCGCGAGCCCGAGGACCGCGGCCAGGACCTGCTTGGCGACGTAGGGGTTGAGCTCCAGCCCGCCCTCAGCGTCCGCGCGCGCCAGCCCCGCGCTCGCCGAGTAGACCATCACCAGGCCGAACCCCACGGCCAGGGCGACGGTGCCGAAGAGCACGCGGTCATACGCGAGCTTCTTGGCCACGGGCCCCTCCGACGGTCGCGCGGACGAGGCGCTGGAAGACCTCGCCGCGGTGGTTGAAGTCCCGGAACTGGTCGAAGCTCGCGCAGGCCGGAGACAGGAGGACCACCTCACCGGGCCGCGCGCGCGCGGCGGCGTCGGCCACCGCGCGCTCGAGGGTGCCGGCACGGGTCAGGGGCACGGCGGCGCCCGCGGCTTCCTGGAGGGCGTCCTCGATCTCGCCCGCGGCCTCGCCGATCAAGTAGACGTGGCGCGCCTTGCGGGCGACCGTGGGTGCGAGGTCGCGGAAGTCGGCGCCCTTGCCCCGCCCGCCCAGGACGAGGTGCACCGTGCCGTCATCGAAGCCCTGGAGGCAGCCGAGGGTCGCCGCCGGGTTGGTGCCCTTGGAGTCGTCGAACCAGGCGACGCCGCCGGCCTCGGTCACCCGCTCCATGCGATGGGGCAGGCCTCGGAACGAGGCCAGAGCCCGCCGGCAGTCATCGGCCGAGGCACCCAGGGCAGAGGCGAGCAGCGCCGCCGCCATGGCGTTCTCGAGGTTGTGGGCCCCGGGCAGCGGCGAGTCGGCGGGCCGGAAGAGCTCGGCCTCGCCCTCCCCGCCTGCGATCGGGTCCACCTCGATCACCCGCTCGCCCCGGCCATCCCGGGCCAGGAAACAACCGTCGGCGACCGGCCCGGAGCGCGAGAACAGCCGCCTCCGGGAGCGGACCTCGGTCGCCCGCGTGACCGGGTCGTCGGCGTTGAGCACCGCTACGTCGCCCGACTCCTCGTAGGCGCCCTGGTTCTCGAAGATCCGGCGCTTGGCCGCGGCGTAGGCGTCGAGCCCACCATGGCGGTCCAGGTGGTCGGGGGCGAGGTTGAGGAAGGCCGCCGCCCGCGGCCGGAAGGCGTGGATCCCCAGGAGCTGGAAGCTGGAGAGCTCGACGACGTACACCTTGACCGGTCCGCCGCCGGCGCTCCCGCCTCGAGCGAGCCGCGCCCGGTCCACCTGCGCCGAGAGCGGCGGGCCGATGTTGCCGCAGACCGCGACCTCGAACCCCGCCTCCCGCAGCATGGCGCCGGCGAGCGCGGTGGTGGTGCTCTTGCCGTTCGAGCCGGTGACGGCGGCCACCGGGCCGTCGAGGTACGGGAAGGCGAGCTCGACCTCGGCCAGGACCGGCACGCCCCGGCGCCGGGCGTCCTCGAGCAGGGGCCGGTCGAGGGGCACCCCGGGGGAGACCACGACCGCGTCGATCCCCGCCGGGAGGGCCGCGGGCTCGGCGCCGGCCCGGAGCTCGAAACCCCGTTCGGCGGCGAGGCCGCCTCCCTCCGTGGCGAGCCCGAGCGCCTCCGCCTCCCGGGCGTCGACCGCCACGACCTCGACCCCGAGGCCCAGCAGAAGCCGGCTCGCCGCGCGCCCCGAGGCCCCGAACCCGTAGACCAGGGCCCGCCGCCACCCGCTCGCATCCCAGGAGGTCATCACGGTCATCGCAGCTTCAGGGTCGAGAGCGAGAGCAGCGAGAACAGGAGCGACAGGATCCAGAACCGGACGATGATCTTCGACTCGGCCCAACCGACGAGCTCGAAGTGGTGGTGGAGCGGCGCCATCCGGAAGATCCGCCGCCCGGTGAGCTTGAAAGAGCCGACCTGGAGGATCACCGACATCGCCTCGAGCACGAACAGCCCGCCGACCAGGATCAGGAGGATCTCCTGCTTGGCCAGGAGCGCCACGACTCCGATCGCGGCGCCGATCGAGAGCGATCCGACGTCGCCCATGAACACCTCGGCCGGATGGCAGTTGAACCAGAGAAACCCGAGGCTCGCTCCAACCAGGGCGGCGCAGAAGATCGTCACTTCGCCGACGCCGGGGATCAGGGAGACCTGCAGGTAGCCGCCGAGGACCACATTGCCGGCGAGGTAGGTGAAGACCGCGTAGGTCGCCGCGGCGATCATGGTGGCGCCGATCGCCAGCCCGTCGAGACCGTCGGTCAGGTTGACGGCGTTCGAGGTGCCGACCAGGACCAGTACCGCGAACGGCACGTAGACCAGCCCGAGGCTCAGCGCCAGCTCCTTGAGGAACGGGAAGGCGAGGGTAGTTTCGAAGCCGGGCAGGGCGGACAGGAGGAGGCCGGTCGCGGCGCCGGCCAGGATCTGGAGCCCGAGCTTCGAGCGCGGGGAGAGCCCCCGGTTGTGGCGCCGCCGGATCTTCAGGTAGTCGTCGAGGAGCCCGATCAGGCCGAAGGTGAAGCTGACCCCGACCGCCAGCCAGACGTAGGCGTTGGTGAGCTGCGCCCAGAGCAGGGTGGGGACAACGAGCGCGACCAGGATCAGGAGGCCGCCCATGGTCGGGGTGCCTGCCTTCTCCTGGTGGGTTCTGGGCCCCTCCTCGCGGATTACCTGGCCGAGCTGGAGGAGCCGCAGCCGCTGAATGAACCAGGGTCCGAGGAGGAGCGAGAGGAGTAGCGCCGTCACCGCCGCTCCCGCCGCCCGGAAGGTGATGTAGCGGAAGACGTTCAACGGCGCGAAGGCGTCGGAGAGGGGGAAGAGCAGGTGGTAGAGCATTAGAAGGGCTCCGCCGTGTTCTGGCGGCCCAGGAGGCGCTCGACGACCGCCTCGAGGCCGACCCCTCGGGAGCCCTTGACCAGGATCAGGTCGCCGGGCCGGAGGTTCTTCTCCGCCCAGGCGGTGGCGGCCTCGGCGTCCGGGAGCCACACGGC
>DATKCC010000300.1:0-2448 GCA_035513375.1 Thermoanaerobaculia bacterium
GGCGTAGTCGAGGCCGACGCCGCGCCGGAGCATCATCCAGGAGGCGACGGCCGAGTCGAAGCCGCCCGAGACCAGCGACAGCGCCCGGTCCTCGGTGCCGAGCGGCAGGCCGGAGGGGCCGAGCACGCGGTCGCGGAAGAAATAGGCCTCCCGCGGATGGACCTCGACCGAGGCGGTGACCTCCGGGCGGTCGAGGTCGACCTTGCGGGCGTGCGGGAGGAGCGCCGCCCCGAGCGCGATCTCGATCTGCTTCGACCGGAGCGGGATGCGCGAGAGGTCGCCGGAGCGCCGGGCGCGGACAGCGAAGCTCTTACCCGCTACCTCGGAGCGAAAGATCTCGTAACCGGCCGCGACGACGTCCGCGAGCTCCCGCCAGGACCGGCCCTCGACCGGCGACACCGAGTGGACTCCGAAGGTCCGCCGTGCGACTTCGCCGGCCGCCGGCGCCTCGCCCTCGACGTAGATCCGGCTCCACTCCCGGTCGACCCGGAACTCGACCCCGGCCGACCGCAGCCCGTCCTCGAGGTTGTCGCACAGCCGCTTGGTGAACCGCGCCCGGGTCCGGGGCGCCTTGGTCGTGATCTCGCCGGAGAGGCGGAGGAGGTAGAGCTGGCGGCCGAGGTGGGTCATGGCGGGTCGAGGGCGAGTCTAGCAACCCCCCTCGCCCTAGGAAGTGTCTACCGCTCCGGGCCGGTCGTCTTCAGAAATAGGTCAGGGCTCGGCGATCTCGAGCCCATCCGGCACGACGCGCTCGAAGTGCCGCCGGTTCAGGGTCAGCAGAGTCCGGGCGCCGGCACGGAGGGCGACCGTTGCGATCAGGGCGTCGTAGACGGCTCCTCCGGTGATGTCGCGGTCCCGGAAGGTCTGGAGCAGATCGAATGCCGCCTCTCCGTCGAGGCTCATGACCTCGGCTCGGCCCCGGAGCGTGCGGTCGAGGAGGATGAAGGCGCTCTCCGGCGACAGCCGCCGCGGCTTCGGCATCCGGGTGAGCACGGAGTAGGCCTCGAGCAGGACGTGGACCGGCACCACGATCGGAGGGTCCTCGAGCGCCCGGGCCACCGCCGCGAGCGCTCGCTCGTGCTCCTCGTGCCACGACTGGACCGCCGCGACCAGCACGCTCGTGTCGAGAGCGACCCGGCTCACAGCGCGCGGTCCTCGCGCTCCTCGCGGATCCGGCGGCGGATCGCCTCCACCTCCTCAGTGGAGACGGCGGCCACCGGCTGCACGGGCACGGCGACCGCCACTCCGCGACGCGTCTCGATGCGCACCTCGAGCGGCGCCGGCTCGATCTCCACCCTACCGTCATGAACCCGGAGCTCGAGAGGAGTATCGGGTCTGAGCCCGGCAGCCTCTCGAATGGCTTTAGGAATCACCAGGCGTCCGGCGGAATCGATGGAGCTGAGAATGGCATCTTTCATGGCATGAAGAGTACCATAGAATGCCGCCCGGATTCATGGGTTGGTGGTCGCGGGTCGCCGGGGTCAAGCAACCCTCGGTGTAATCTTCTCCTCGACCCGCGGCAGGGGTAGCTCCTCGATGGAGAGAGGTTCGCCCGCCCGGCTGCGAGGCGCCGGCCCGTGAGCATCTATCGCCACCACATCTTCCCGCGGCTCTGCCACCGGGCGCTCCGGGACGAGGAGACCGCCCGCCGGCGGCGGGAGACCCTGGCCGCGCTCGCCGGCGAGGTGCTCGAGATCGGCTTCGGCACCGGTCACAACCTCCCCTGCTATCCGGCGACCGTCACCCGCGTGGTGGGCGTCGAGCCCAACCCGGGGATGCACCGCCTCGCCGCCCGGCAGGTCGCTGCCGCCAGCCAGGTGGTGGAGCTGGTCGAGGACCGGGCCGAGGAGCTCCCGTTCGCGGACGCCAGCTTCGACGCGGTGGTCAGCACCTTCACCCTGTGCAGCCTCGCCGACCCCACCCTCGCCCTGGCCGAGCTCCGGCGGGTGCTTCGGCCGGGCGGCGCCTTCGCCTTCCTCGAGCACGGCCTCGCTCCCGAGCCGAAGGTCGCCCGATGGCAACTACGCCTCACGCCCCTCCAGCGCGTCGTCGGCGACGGCTGCCATCTCGACCGCAAGATCGACGACCTCGTCGCCGCGGGCGGCTTCACCGTCGAGCACCTGGAGACCGGCTACCAGCCCGGTCCCAAGGTGGCGAGCTACCTGTACAAGGGCCTGGCACGGGCGGATGGCCGGCCAGCCAGGGGAGTGCAGAGCCGCTCATCTCCCCCATGATCTACACTCAGGTTCTCGATGCGGAGCTCGCTGAGTCCTCGATGTAGCGGCGGCTTGCGCCGCGGGCCGCTTGAACAGCCGTTGGAGGGCCTCGAGGTCCTCCCATGCATGACCTTCTCGTGAGGTAGCCATTGGCGAAACGCAAGATCGACGCGAAGGTCACGAGTGGCGCCACCGTCGGCTACGAGGCCCAGCTCTGGCAAATGGCCGACGC
>DATKCC010000301.1:0-5656 GCA_035513375.1 Thermoanaerobaculia bacterium
GGGCGACCATCGCCTCGCCCAAGCTGATCCTCGCCGACGAGCCGACCGGCAGCCTCCACACCAGCCAGGGCAGGATGATCATGGACCTCTTGAAGCAGCTCAACGACGAGGGCACCACGATCATCCAGGTCACCCACAACGAGGACTGGGCCGCCTACGGCGACCGGATCATCCAGCTACGGGACGGCTGGATCGTCGAAGCCGAGCCGGCCGCGGCATCCGCCTGACGCCCGGCGAGGCCGTGACCGGCGGGCGACGCCGGAACCTCCTGGCGGGTGCGGCCCTGGGCGGCCTCGCCGCCTGACTAGGCTCCCGGGTTGATCGCCAGGAGCTCGACGTCGAAGGTCAGCGGACCCTGGGGCTTGCCCGCCTCCCCGGCGTACGCGAGGCGGTCGGGGATCCAGAGCCGCCGCGTCTCGCCGGGGACCATGCCGGCCAGCCCCTCCTGCCAGCCCTGGATCACCTTGTCGAACGGGAGGTCGGCCGGCGCGCCCTTGGCGTAAGTCGAGTCGAACCACTGGCCCCCGGTGTTCCAGCCGATGTAGTGGACCCGCACGGTGTCACCGCGCCCGGGACTGGTCGCGCCGGTGCCCGGCTTCAATACCTTCCAGGCGAGCCCCGACCGCGAGCGAATGGCGTCCGGCGGCGGCTCGGCGAGGTGCTCCGGCACCTCCGGGATCCTCCGCACCTCCAGGAGCTCGACATCGAAGACCAACATTCCCTGAGGCCGGCCCTCGATCCCGGCGTAGGCGAGCTCGCCGGGGATCCACAGGCGCCACTTCGCGCCCTGGGTCATGAGCTGGAGACCCTCGGTCCAGCCTTGGATCAGGGCCTCGAGCGGCAGCAGCGCCGGCTTGCCGCGTACGACGGAGGAGTCGAACAGGGTCCCGTCCTCGGCCTTCCAGCCGGAGTAATGGACGACCACCAGGTCGTTGCCGTCCGGCTGGTTCGCGCCGGTCCCCTCTTCGAGGACCTGGTAGGCGAGGCCGGAGCCGGTCGTCTGGGCCCCGACCGGAGGCGACAGGTCCGCCGGCGCGGCCGGGGCCTGGGGGGCCGGAGCCGGCGCCGGTGCTGGCGGCGCCTCGATCCCCTCCTGGGCCCCAGGACGAGCCGGGCCCGCGGGCGGCGCGAACAGCGCGACGGCGAGCAGCAGCATGGTTCCGAAGGGGAGCAGCTTCGTGCGGTGGCTCGTTGGCGTTCTCATGGCCGGGGGAATCTACCAAATCGGAGCCACAGATCGAACAACCGGCCTGCTGGTCGATGGTGTCGGCGTAGGGCTCGGCGACGGCCGACGTGCAGCGGTCCGCTGCGACCGGCCGTCGCCGTCTAGCGCCCTCGCGCTCGAACCTCGTCAGCCGCCGAGCACCTGCAAGTTCCCCTCGGTCACCGGGTTGGTTCTCGCGTCGTCATCGGGCCAGGGCATCGTGTCGCAGTACTCCTGCGAGGTGATGATGCCGGCGCTGCCCTCGAAGCCGACGAACGTGCCGCGGTCCTGACGGTCGCCGGAGCCACCCGGGCCGTAGTCGACCACCCGGAACCAGATATCGCGGCCTGGCTGGTGGATCTCTCCCGTAAACGAAGGGTGAGTGCTGTCGTTGCGCAGGATGAGCCCGGCGATCCAGGCGCGCTTCGCCACCGGATCGAAGGTCATGCAGGTGACCTCGGTGTGGAACTCGATCGCCTCTCCGGCGAGGGTCAGCGCGTGGTGGGCTCGACCCGTGGCATCCCCGTGGGACGTAGTCTGGACCGCAGTGAACGAGAACTGGACGTCGATCACCCCGGCAATCGTCAAGTGGCCGCCACCGGCAGCGACTCCGCGGGAGCCCGGTGGTTGGGCCGAGAGAGTGGTTGCGACGAGCAGCGCACAGCAAACGGCGAGAGCAGGGCTGATGATTCTCTTCTTCAACATGGTCGGCTCCTTCGTTCTACGAGTTGGGTCACCTCGGGCGAGGCGACCGGTCTGGGCCCGATCCTGAAGGGGGTCCACGCAACGCGACCTGAGGGTCACCTGATGGTTGCCTGAGGCCGGGGGGTTGTTGAACCACCGGCCGCGTGACGCGCACACACCTCAGGCGCGACCGCCGTCGGCCGCTTCCCATGGAACACCCGAGCGACCCCCCCGACAAAGGGCCCTCCACCGCCTCTCCACCCTCGCCGCACCTTCGCATCGGCGGATGTACGGTCGAGCCCGAGCGCTTTCTCGTTGCATGCGGCGAACGACGCTGGAAGCTCGAGCCGAAGGTCATGACCGTGCTGCTCGCCCTCGCGGAGGAGGCCGGGCAGGTCGTCTCGCGCGCCAGGCTCCTCGACCGGGTCTGGGGAGACAAGTTCGTCACCGAGGAGGTCCTCACTCGGGCGATCTCTCAGCTTCGCCGTGGCTTCAGCGACGACAGCCGGCGGCCGCGGTACATCGAGACGATCCGCCAGGGCGGCTACCGGCTGATCGCGACCGTAGAGCCGCTGCCGCGGCAGCCGGCGGCGAACGCCGTGCTCGGCGCCCTGCGGCGGCCGAGGGTCGCCCAGGCGTCGGCCAGCTACCTCTCCATGCCGGAGCGCGCCGGCGGTCGTAGTGGGCGGGCGGCCCTCTCCCTCGGCATCGCCGGCGTCCTCGCGATCTCGATGCTGCTCGTCGGCGCCGACGGCGGTGACGGCGAGGGCGCGCCGCGCGACCTGGCCGCGCCGTCCGCCTCCTACCTCGAGGGACGCTACTTCCTCAACCGGCGGAACCGGACCGGCTATCACCAGGCGATCCAGCGGTTCCACGCGGCGCTCGCGGCGCATCCGCTCGACGCGCCGACCCACGCCGCGCTGGCCGAGAGCTACCTGCTCGTCGGCTTCTATCGCTCCGGCGTGCAATCGGTGCCGGATGCGATGGAGCGCGCCCGGGCCGCCGCGCGGCGGGCGCTCGAGCTCGATCCAGGACAGCCCCAGGCGCAGGCGGTGCTCGGAGCCATCGCCTGGACCTTCGACTACGACTTCGCGACCGCCGAGCGACACCTCCGAGCAGCGAGCACGCATCGTCCCGGCTTCGCCACGGCGCATCAGTGGCTGTCCTGGGTGCTGCTGATCCAGGGTCGGGACGAGGCCGCGGCGGCCGAGCTGGCGACCGCCGCCCATCTCGACCCGCTGTCGGGCATCATCGCGACGGCCGGCGGCACGCAGGCCTGGATTCGCGGCGACTACTTCGATGCGGAACGCAGGCTGCGCTCGGCCCTCGAGATGGATCCCGACTTCGCGCGGGCACACTTCGCTCTGGGACTGACCCACGAGGCCAAGGGAGAGCTCGCGGTCGCCCAGCGGCACTTCGAACACGCCTCCGCCGCGATGGGGCCGACCGCCGAGTCACGCGCCGCGAGCGCACACTGCCTGGCGCGCAGCGGCCAGGGCGAACGCGCCGGGGAAACCCTCGCCGAGTTGGTGGCCGCGGCGCAGGACACGGCCTACTCGGCCGCCTTCGAGATCGCGCTCCTCTACGAGGTCCTCGGGCATCGGGCCGAGGCTCTGGCGTGGCTGGCGGAGGGCCTGCGCCAGCGCACCATCCTCAGCTACGGGCTCTTCCTCGACCCGCGTTTGGCCGCACTGCGCCGGGATCCACGCTTCCCCGCTCTCATCTCTCGCGTACCGTACATCGCCGGCATCCCGCCCTCGCCTTCGTCTATGAGTCGAACAGCTTCGCCACCAGAGTCTGGAGCGGGAATCGGCCCAGGGCTCCTTCGGCCACCGCCCGCTCGGTGAAGGCCGTCACCGTGTCCGGCTGGATGGCGGGGCCCCAGAGGAGGACAGGGACCGGGTCCGAGGAGTGCTGGCCGGACTCGGAGAGCGTGGCGTGGTCCGAAGCGACAGCGATCTGGAGGGGGCGGCCGGCCCGGGCGGCGAGGAGCCTGCCCAGGTGGCGGTCGGCCGCCTCGAGGTAGGCGACCTTACGGTCGGGGCGGCAGTCGTGGGCGGCGATGTCGGCGCCCTTCAGATGGAGCACCACCAGGTCGTTTTGCTCCAGGGCCTCGGCCGCCGCCGCGAACTTCCCTTCGAGGTCGGTATCGAGGTTGGCGGTCATCTCGGGCGAGGTGAGGGTCTCGGCGCCGAGCCAGGCGGCGAGGCCGAGCACCGTCCGGTCGCCGGAGATGCAGGCGACCTCGAGCGGCTTGCCGCCCCGCTCCAGACGCTGCAGCCGGTGGACGCGGCCGGCGCCCCGGGTGAGCACCGCGTTGGCCGGTGCTAGCCCCGCCTCGACCCGCCGGCGGTTGACCGGATGATCGGCGAGGACGCGCCGGGCGTGCTCCTCGAAGTGGGCGAGGAGCCGTGCGGTCCGGACGGCGGAAGGCTCCGCCGGGTCGATCGGCCGCGGCGCGAGCGGTGGCCCCGGCGGCGCCCCGTCGCCCGGGTCGCTGCCGGCGATCGCCGGCGACAGCCCGTCGCCCTGGAGCACCACCGCCAACCGGTGCTCGGTGCCCATCCGCACGCGGATAGTGAAGTCGGCCCACTCGTTCCGCTCGCCGAGCGGCGGGCGGTCGAGGGCCGCCGCCAGCTCCTCGGTCCCCTCGCGGATCCGCCCGGCCCGGCGGTCGACGATCCGCCCTTCCTCGTCGAGGGTCGCGAAGTTGCCACGCAGCGCGATGTCCCCCGGGGCGAGGTCGATCCCCGCTCCGAGCGCCTCGACCGGCCCGCGCCGGATCGCCCGCGGCGACTGGCCGAAGAGGGCGAGACTGCCGGCCGCGGTGTCCGGAACGGTACCCGGCGCGATCGGATCGCAGACCCCGCTGCGCCCCTCCCGCGCCAGCCGATCGAAGGTGGGGAGCTTCGCCGCGTCGAGCGGCGTCCGACCCGAGAGCGCTCGCACCGCCCGGTCGCCGAGCCCGTCGATGAACAGCACCAGCGTCGTCGTCGGGTCCGGCCGCGCCACCGGCAGCCCGGTTCGGAGCTCCGGCAGGCGCTCCTCGAGCACGCTCGTCACCAGCCGCAGCGCGCGCTCCAAGCTGGTGTCCCGGTCGGTCGTCTCGAGCTGCGGCACCCCGTGCGCTTCGGCCTGGGCGATCAGGTGGTCCTGGAGGGAGCGGATGGCGTGGAAGTGGTCGATGTAGCGTTCGCCCGCCCTTCCCTCGAGCCGGCCGCGGGCGACGAAGCGCGCCCGATGGACCTCCTCGTCGAGGGTCGTCAGCAGGAGCGGCACCTGGTAGGCGGCGCCTTCGAGGTCCGCGAACGGCACCACCGGCGGCACGAGGTGGACACCTTCGACGAGCACGCTCATGTTCTCGATCACCGCCCTCTCGACGACCGCCCGCACCCCGACGCAGACCCGGGTCGCCTGCTCGTCGAACTCCTCGACCAGGCGTGCCTCGCGGCTGCCGCCGGCCGGCGTCCGGCCGTCCTCGCGATAGCGCCAGCCCCGGTCCTCCCGCGGCAGCTCGAAGCTCGAGTGGTGGAGCGCCGGCAGGATCGCCGGCGCGAACACCATCCGCATCACCTGGCGGATGGTGTCGGTCGCGTTGATCCGGTAGATCCGGAGCAGCGGCGCGAGATCGAGCGCCAGGGTCGACTTGCCCGTTCCGGTCGCGCCCCCGAGGTAGATCACCAGCGGCTTCGGCAGCCGGCCGATGCTCCGGACCAGCCGGTAGCGGGCGGCCGTCTCGGTGCCCTCGTGGCTCTCGAGCAGCGCCGC
>DATKCC010000302.1:0-3914 GCA_035513375.1 Thermoanaerobaculia bacterium
CTCGACTTCGATACCGAGCGGCGCGACAACGACCACGTCTACCAGCAGGGCGAGCTCACGGTGTTGGTCGACGCGCTGAGCGCCCGCTACCTCAAAGGCACGACCATCGATTACGTGATGGGCGCTCAGGGCGCCGGGTTCAAGTTCCTGAACCCGAACGCGGTGGGCTCCTGCGGCTGCGGTTCGTCGTTCACCGTGTAGTCGGCCCGGAGCCCTCACCCGGCGGGTGCCCCGCCGGCCCTCACCCTCGATCCCTCTCCCGCTCGCGGGAGAGGGACGCCCCCACTCCCCCGCCCACTGCACCGTGGCCAGCAGAAGCTGAAGGTGGTGGCCTACGAGACGAGGGGGAGGGCGGCGACCTCGGCCTCCCCGCCACCCTCGACCTCCAGCCTGGTGCCCGGTTCGGCACCCCGCTTGTGGAGGAGGGCGAGGCCGATCGGGCCTTCCAGGACCGGGGACACCGCGACACTCCCGACCCGCCCCACGGGCCGCCCCTCGAGGGAGAGCCCGGTACCTTCCGCCGGCGGCTCGTCGCCGTCGAACTGAAGGCCCCGGAGCACCCGGTTGACCGCCCCCCGGTAGTGGATCCGGGCCACCACCTCCTGGCCCAGGTAGCACCCTTTGGTGAAGTTGAGCGCCTCCTCGAGACCCGTCTCCTGGGGCAAGCTCGACTCGTCGTAGTCCCGCCCCCACCAGGGCACTCCGGCCTCGATCCGAACCGTGTCCAGGGCGTCGAACCCCGCCGGCAGGACGCCCGGAGCGGCGAGCAGGGTCTCGGCCAGCGCCCGGCTCGAGGCGGGCTCGACCCAGAGGGTCCAGGCCTCGGCGCCCAGGAGCGGGCGGTGGGCCAGGCGCAGCGGATGCCCGGCGATCGTGATCTCGGCGTGGCCCCAGCGCGCCTCGACCGGCACCGGCCAGGGGTCTTCCAGAAGGGCCCGCAGGTGCCCCTTCGCCCCGGGACCGATCAGGGTGAGCGGGAGAGCGGTCCCCGGGCTTAGCTCCACTCGGTCGGCGAGGACGTACTTTCCCAGGTGGTCGGCCACCACCGGCCCCCGGCCCGGCGGGAGCTCGAGCCGAAAGCGGTCGCCCAGCTCCAGCAGGACGAAGTCCGAGAGGACGCCGCCCTTGCGGGTGGTGAGGAAACCGTAGGCGCCGCCACCCTCGGCGAGCTCCCGCACCTCACAGGTCACGAGAGCGTTCAGGAACCGCTTGCGGTCGGCGCCAGAGATCTCGAGCACGTCCATCCACGACCGGTCGACGAGCGCGGACCCCTCGTGGAGCGCCTCGGCCTCTTCGGGTACGGAGGTGTAGGCGACCGCGACGCGAACGCCCCAGCGCTCCCTCTGCTCCGCTCCCAGCGCCCGGTGGAGATCGGCGAGGGACGAGGATCGCGGTGCCGCGCGCTCGGCGGAAGACATCCCAGGCATCTTACCAACGGCGTCCGGTGGATCGCCCCCTCACCTCAGGGACCCGCCCGCGAGCTCGGCGGCCAGGCCGGCGAGGCTCGCCACCACCCGGTCCGCACCCGCCGCCGCCAGGCTCTGGGCGGAGGTCCAGCCGGTCGTGACGCCGAGGACCGGCACGCCGTGTGCTCGGCCACACTCAACGTCCCGGACGCTGTCACCCACGATCAGGGCCTCCTCGGGGGCGAAGCGGTTTCCCGTGGCGCGGAAGGCCCGCTCCAGGGCCACGGGCAGGAGCTCCCGCCGCTCGACACCGTCGTCGCCGAAGGCGCCGAAGTCGAAGTAGCGGTCGAGACCGAAGCGAGAGAGCTTGATCCTGGCGCCCCCCTCCCAGTTGCCGGTGAGGAGACCGAGCGCCACCCCGGGCCGAGCGGCGAGCTCGGCGAGGAGCTGCTCGACCCCGGGGAGGAGCTCCATCCGCTCCCGGTCGAGGCGCTCCTCCAGGCGCTCGAGGTAGAGCTCCCGCAGCCGGGCGAGGCCCGCCCGCACCCGCTCCTGGGGCAGGCCGGCGCCGCACAGGAGCTCGAGGACGATCTGCTGGTCGGTCTTGCCGGAGAACTCGAAGCCGTCCATCTGGCCGGCCACCCCGAAGACCTCGGTCAGCGCGCCGGAGAGGATCGGCCGGACCTGGGGGCCGCACCGGATCAGGGTGCCGTCGACGTCGAAGAGGAGGAGGCGCATAGGGGGACCCGAGCAGGTCGGGATGACCCGGCCCGGAAGGTACCATGGAGGCGATGGCGACGGAGCCCTTCGAGCCGGGAACCCTGTGGCGCCGCGTCCAGGAGCGGGCACGGCGAGCGCACGAGCTGGGCGCCCTGGCGCCGATCGCGACCGAAGAGCAGGTGCTGCCGGAGGCGGGGATCCCGTTCTCGGTCCGGGTGGTTTCGAGCCCCACGGGAAGGGAGCGAGCCGCCGCGCGCCGGGCGGGCGGCCGGGCAAACCCGTTCCTGCCGCCCGATCCCGACCTCCTCGTGGCCGGGATCTCGAAGACCTACGCGGCGGTCCTCAACCGCTTCCCGGTCCTCCGCCACCACCTGCTCCTCGTCAGCCGCGACTACCGGGAGCAGGCCCTGCCGCTCGGGGAGGACGACTTCGACGCCATCGCCCGGTGCCTCACCGAGATCGACGGCCTCGCCTTCTTCAACTCCGGGCCCGAAGCCGGCGCCAGCCAGCGCCATCGCCACCTCCAGCTCGTCCCCTATCCCGTCGGCGCCGGGCCCGAGCCGACCCCGGTCGAGCCGGCCCTGGCGCCGGTGCTGGCCGATCCGGGCCGCGCCACCCTGCCGGCCTACCCGTTCCGCCACGCCGCGGCGCCTCTCCCGGCGACCGCCTGGGCGGCCGTCGAGCCCGTCCCCAGGGCCGCCGAAGCGCTGCGCCTCGTCTACCGCGCCCTGGCCGCACAGGTCGGTCTCGGGCTCGTTCCCGCGGCGCCGGCGCCACCCCACAACTTCCTCGCCACCCGGCGCTGGGGGATGCTCGTTCCCCGGAGCCGCGAAGCCTGCGAGGGGATCGAGGTCAACGCCCTGGGCTTCGCCGGCTCGATCCTGGTCCGCGACCGGCGCCATCTCGAAACGGTCCGGCGCCACGGCCCGATCGCGATCCTCCGGGCGGTCGTCGAGCCGTAGAGTGCGACCCTGCCCGACCGGAGGCATCTTGGGAAGGGCTCCGGTTGGCGGCTTCCCCCGCCCCGGGCAGGGACCGGGGGCTTCCGCCCGGTCGTCGGCTTCTGAGCCCGCACCCAGCGATAGTGGTCGGCGGAGGGAGGTGGCTCTCACCGGCGTCCGGTGCCCTCACCGGGCCGATCCCTTGGCGTTCCGGCCAGCCTCCGACCGGCGTGAAACCCGTCCGAGCGATTCCGCCTTCGGCCGGCTCTTCCTACCCGGGCTCGGGGAGGCGGGCGCATCCGCCGCCGCCGGTCCGGAACCCCCGGCCCCTGCCCCCGCCCCGCGGCCCAGCGCTCAGGCTCCGGTGCACCTTCCTGTTTTTCACCCTGCCAGTCCTGACCGAAGCCCAAGGAAGCGCAGTGGAGAATCTGGGTGGGGAATCCGCAGGAGAGCAATGCGGATTGCGCTGACCCGAGGGAGGGCGTCAACAGCCACCATCGGTCATCCAACCCACGCGGCGGCCGGGCCACGCCGGGCTCCATCGAGCACGGGGCGAGGCATCCACGGCGGCGAAGCGGCGGCAAGCGGAGGGATCAGGCCGCTCGCGTGTCTGAGCGAGCGCAGCGAGCGAGTTCGCGGCGGCCCCCGGAGCTTGCCGCCGCTGAGCCCCGTGGATCGCCCCGCGCGCAGGGAGCCCGGCGTGGCTCGGCCGCCGCCCTTACCGCCAGCTCGGCGGCTTCTTGTGCTCCAGGAAGTAGGCGACCCCTCGCTTGCAGTCGTCGGTCCCGCGGGCGGCGGCGTTGATGTTGGCGGCCCGTTCCAGTGCCTCTTCCAGCGGGCGCCCAAG
>DATKCC010000303.1:0-7738 GCA_035513375.1 Thermoanaerobaculia bacterium
CATCTCCACGTCGACCGTGACCGTCCCTTCCCGGACCGCCGGGTCGATCCGCGAGACGTGGCCGCGGACGACCCCGTTGCGGGTGTCGACCACCGCCGGCAGGCCGATCTCGATGTCCTTGGCCTGGGTCTCGGCGATCCGCAGCTCGGCCTTGAGGTCCTCGGGCTTGGCTACCCGCGCGATCACGGTACCGGGCGCTACCCGCTCGCCGACCTCGATCGGGACCTCCTGGAGGACGCCCGCGATCCCGGCCCGCACAGTCAGCGAGCCGACCTGCTGGAGCCGGAGCTGGTTGAGCGCCTGTGCCTGGGCGAGCTCGGCGCGCAGCGAGGCGAGGCGCGACTGAAACGACTCCTGCATCCTCTCCAGGCGCTCGCGCTCGATCTCGAGCCGCCGTTCGAGCTGCTCGGCGCGGATGCGCGAGCTCTTGAGGGTGATCTCCGGCACCAGGCCGTCCTTGCTGAGCTCCTCGTTGGCCTCCACCTCGAGGATGGTCTCGTTGTAGTTCGACTCCACCGCCGCGTAGTTCGCCTCCTGGCTGAGCAGGTCCCCTTCGAGCTGGGCGCGGAGGTCCAACAGGCGGGCCTCGGCCGCGTTGACCTCGAGCCGTGCCTGTTCGAGTTGCTGCTCGACCTCCGGGTTGGTGAGCTCCAGGATCACGTCGTCCGGCTCGACCTTTACGCCCGGCTCGAGCAGGCGGTTCTCGACCCGCCCGTCGACCGAGGAGGTGATCCAGCGGATCTCCTTGGGCACCAGGGTGCCGGGGCCCCGAACCTGGCGCACCATGGTGCCCCGCTCGACCTTTCCGACCCAGACGCTCTGGCGGGAGACGCTCATGGCCGCGGGCTCGAGGCTGGAGATTCCCCAGGTGAGGAGAGTGACGCCGACCACGGCCACCACGCTGTAGAGGATGCGGCGCTGGCGCCGCTTCACCTTGAAGTCCTTGCGTTCGATGTCCATGCCCACGGCGCACGTCTCCTTTCGCGGCTATTGAACGCAGCCAGCGTGCCAGAGCGGGCGTAGCGCGTCAAGTGACGGGTTGACAATGGGTTGCGGCGTCGCTGGAATCCCGCCGCGCGGCCCGGGACGTCCGATCGCGGGAAGGCCCGTCCCGGTACCGGACGGAAGCGGAAGAACGACCCGACCGAACCCCCTCACCCTGACCCTCTCCCCCGTCCCGGGGGCGAGGGCACCCCCACCCGCCCGAACCGGTGGTCACCCCTCACTGCCGAGAGAGGCCCCCCCTCTCCCCCCAGCGGGGGGAGAGGGTCGGGGTGAGGGGGGAGAATCCCCCAGCGGGGGGAGAGGGTCGGGGTGAGGGGGGAGAACCTACTCCGCCCCGACCGGCTCGGCGGTGCGCGCCGCCTCGAGGGCTTCCCGGACCTCCGCCACCGCCTCTGCCGGCAGCAGCAGCGTGGCCGAGCGCACCGTCGAGCGGGCCGGGAAGCTGCCATCCCGCTCCGGGTAGAGGGTCAGGGTCTCCTCGCCGCCCTCCCCGGTGACCAGCCGGACGGTCAGTACCGGCTCGTCCTGCGGTACTTCCGCCGCTCGACTCGATGCGCCTTCGGTGGCTGGGCTCGATGCGCCTTCGGCGGCTGGGCTCGATGGTCCTTCGGTGGCTGGGGCCACCTCACCCTCGGCGCCGGTCAGGGCGAACAGCAGGTCGCTCGCCGCGGTGTAGGAGACGGTCTCTTCGCCGCGGCGCCAGTCGACGCCCTCGCGGACCAGGACCAGCTCCGGCTCGCCGGGCTCCGCGACTTCGACCCGGTCCACCTCGTAGGATCGGAGGTCGGTCCACGCGGGCGAGCGCCACTCCTCGGCCGGCCGGGCGGCCGCTTCGTCGAGGTCGGTCACGGCCTCGAAGAGCTGGCCGCCGACCCGGGCGTAGATCGCCCCGCCCGGGGCCTCCGCTCCCGGGTCGGGCCCGGCGCCGGCTCCCGGGTCGACCGGCGCGCCGAGCTCTACCCGGATGGTTTCGCCGCCTTCGACCTCGATCTCGACCAGGGCCCGCGGCGGGTCGAGACCCAGCTCGGCCGGCTCGGGGATGCCCCCCTGGCCACCGTCGAGAAATCGCTGCGCCCGGAGCGTTACCAGGTCCGAGAGCGCCTGCTCCACCCGTTCAGGGGCGGCCAGGTCCGCGAACGGCTCCTCCAGGTGGAAGCGCCCCCCTTCCCGGCGCACCAGCACCACCGGAGCCTCCGCGCCGGCACGCCACAGCCGGAGCCGGGAGATCCGGTCCTGGGTCACCGCCAGGATCTCCCGCGATCGCCACTCGCCGGGCTCGCGCTCGAGCTGGGCGGTGAAGGCGGCCGGCGTGACCCAGACCTCGGGCTCGCCCGCCAGAGCGACCAGGACGTTGCCGGAGGCCGGTACCTCGGCGCCCACTTCGAGGGTCCGCTCGCCGTCCGCGGTCACCAGGGTGAGCCGCCCCCGGGGCGGTTCGAGCCCGGCCTCGGAGCGCTCGGCGTCCTCGAGGGTCCGGCGCTTCTCGAGCCCGGTCAGGGCGGCGAGCAGGCTCTCGACCAGGGCGCGGTCGGCGCGGCCCGCCAGCGGCGCGGTAAGCCGCCAATCGAACGACGCCCCGGGCTCCCCCCAGCCTTCGGCTCCATCCCCGGCTCCGGTCCCCTCTGAATCCGGCCCGGGGAGCCGCTCCAGGCGCACCGTCTCGCCGCCCCACTCGAGCACCACCGCGGTCACCTCGTCGGTCTCGACCGGCAGCACCTTGCGGCCGCGCTCGAGGCGCTCCTCGCTCGAGGGCAGGTCCCGCTCGGTGAACCAGATGAAGGCGGCGAGCGCCGCCACCAGGGCCGCCAGGATCAGGACCGCCCGCGGCTTCACCGCACCCTCCGCCGGCGCAGCCAGATCCAAAAGCCCAGTGCGATGGCGAGACCGGGCAGCAGGAGAACCACGATCGCCACCGACCAGCCGAGCTCCGCCGGTGTCATCGACAGCCGCACCTGCTCGGGGCGCTTCGGCGCGATGCCGATCAGGGTCTCGCGCTCGACCAGCCAGTTGAACAGGTTGTTCAGCAGCACCTGGTTGCCCGGTCCCATCTGGAGGAAGGCGCTGGAGGCGAAGTCGGAGTCCCCGACGACGGCGAGACGCATGGCGGAGCGGCTCGTCTCGGCTGGCTCGGCCGGCTCGGCCTCCTGCTCCGACTCGGCCTCCCCGGGCGCCGCCTCGACCTCGACGACGACCGCCAGGGCGATCGGTCCCCGCTGGTCCGCGTCGGCCGGCTCACCGTACTCCTCGCGGTCGAAAGACGCCACGGCCCACCCGTCGGCGCCGGTCTCGAGGAGCTCGGTGACGGTCGTCCCGTCCGGCGCGGCGCCGGCCGAGACCGATCTAGCCTGGCGCAGGAGCACCGCGATCCCGCCGTCGTTGAGCGCGCGGGTCACGGGGTGGTGGCCGTACCGGTTGGCGAAGAAGGTCTCGGCCGAGAAGCCGAGCGGCGCGGCCGAGGGATCGACCACCAGGTCGTCGCCCACCCGGACGCCGTAGCCCGCGAGCCAGCCCTGGAGCCCGAGGTCGGCCATGCCGCCCGCGGGTCCGGCGGGGCCGAAAGCCGGATCGAGCATCGCCAGGAGCCGGCCGCCGGCGGCGAGGAACCGCCCGAGCGCCGCCAGCTCGTCCGCGGTGAAGGCGGCCCGCGGCCCGGCGATCACCACGAGGTCGGTCCCGGCGGGCACCTCCGAGGCGCCGAGCGAGGCCCACTCCTCGATGTCGACGTTGTCCGGGCCGAGGATCTCACGGGCGAGCTGGAGGCCGGTCGCCGAGAAGTCGTCGAGCGAGCGCTCGCCATGGCCGGTCGTGAACAGCACCGAGGGCTTCTCCCCCTGGGTGAGCTCGACCAGGGCGGAGGTGAAGCGCTCCTCGCCCCGGAACGCCGAGATCCCCGGGTCCTGGCCGAGCTGGGCGGCGGAGAAGTCGAGATCGGCGAGATCGTTCGCCGGCACGGCGCGGCGCTCGCCACCGGTCTCGAAGACCACGCTCTCGGTCGAGACCTGGTACTCCTCGACCAGCCGCTGGGCCTCGACCGGGTTGCGCTCCGGGTCGAGCCAGCGCACCGAGAGCCGCGGCGAGGCCGCCTCGTAATGGGCCAGGAGCTCCCGGACCGGCTCGTAGAGGCGGTTGCCGGGGGTGATGAAGACGGTCACCCGGACGTCGCCGTCGAGGCCGGCGAGGACGTTCTCGGTCGTCTCCGAGAGGCTGTGGACCCGGGTCCCGGTCCAGTCGAACCGCCAGTGGTACTTCCAGCCGAGGTAGTTGACGATCACCAGCAGGGCGAGGACCAGCAGGACGCCCGCCCCGAGGAGCGATCCCCGCAGAACTCCCGCGCGGGCGGCGGCGCCGCGGCCCGCTCCACGGGGACGCTCCGGGCCGGCCGCCTCGGGGTGCGGCTCGGCGGCGGGGTCGGCCTCCTGGCCAGCCTCTGCATCGGGCGCCGGCGTCGGTTCGAGCTCGTCGGCCATGGCGCTATCTCCACTTGCCGGACTCGAGGGCCCGGCCGGTCAGGAACAGGAAGAATCCGGTGGTGGCGAGGTAGAAGACCACGCGCCGCGTGTCGACGATTCCCTTGGCGAGCTCGCTCGACATGTGCTCGGGGAAGCTGATGAAGGCGAACGCTTCCTTGAGCACCTGGTTGTTGACGAAGTACCCGAGGAAGGTCAGGCAGATGAGCGTCAAGAGGATCGCGAAGCTGATGACGGCGGCGATGACTTGGTTCGAGGTCACCGCCGATGCGAACAGGCCGATCGCCAGGAACAGGGCGCCGATCAGGAGCACCCCGAGGTAGCCCGCCGCCACCACCCCCCAGTCGATCTCACTGTGGTAGGCGACGATCCCGGCGTACGCGAGAGTGGGCAGCCAGAGGAAGACGTAGAACAGGAGCGCCGCCGCGTACTTGCCCGCGACCACCTGCCACTCGCTGACCGGTGCGGTCATCAGCACCTCGATCGAGCCGCTCCGCCGCTCCTCGGCGAGGAGCCGCATGGTCAGGACCGGAGCCGCGAACATCACCACCAGCCAGAACAGGAAGGTGCCGCCGAAGAACAGGTCCAGGGGGCGCCCCGCCGGCTGCAGGGGGTCGTTGAGGGCGATCAGGATGATCGCGAAGATGACGCCGTTGACGACCAGCAGGAAGCACAGGACGACGTAAGCGAGCGGCGACAGGAAATAGGCCCGGAGCTCACGCTCAAAGATCGCCAGGATGCCGCTCATGATGCCGCCTCCCCCCCCTCGGCGGGGGTCTCGACCGCAGCGGCCGGCACCGCCCCGGCTTCGGCACCCGCGGCCGCCGGGCGCTCCCAGCCCTCCTCCGTCGGCCCCTCCCCCGATCCGTTCTCGTGCGTGGTCAGCCGGATGAACACGTCCTCGAGCGAGGCCCGCTCCTGCTCGAGCACCAGGAGCACCCAGCCGCGCGCGACGACGGCGTGGAAGATCGCAGCCCGGGGATCGGCGCCGGAGACGCCCTTGACCAGGAGGCTCCCGGAGCGCGCGGGATGGGGCCCGACCGAGGCGACCTCGGGTAGCTCCGCGAGCGCCGCGCCCGCCTCGGGCGGCGCGCCCTGAAGCTCGACCCTGAGCTGGGCGTGACCGTGGAGCCGGGTGCGAAGCTCCTCCGGGCTGCCTTCGCCGACGATCCGACCGCGGTCGATGATCAACACCCGGTCGCAGAGCAGCTCGACCTCGGGCAGGATGTGGGTCGAGAGCAGCAGGGTGCGCTCGCCGCCGAGCTCCCGGATGAGCTCGCGGATGGCGATGATCTGCTTGGGGTCGAGCCCCACCGTCGGCTCGTCGAGGACCAGCACGCGCGGCCGGTGGAGGATCGCCTGGGCGAGACCGACCCGCTGGCGGTAGCCCTTCGACAGGGTGCGGATGGTCTGGCGCCGGACGTCCTCCACCAGGCACCGCTCGAGGGCCTCGCCGATCGCGCGCCGGGCTTCGGTGCGATCGAGCCCTTGGAGCCGGGCGCGGAAGCCGAGGTACTCCTCGACCCGCATCTCGGGGTAGAGGGCGATGTTCTCGGGCAGGTATCCGATCTGCCGCCGCGCTTTCCGGGGCTCTTCCAGAAGATCGTGCCCGGCGACCGTGACCCGGCCCTCGGTCGGCGGCAGGAAGCCGGTGATCATGCGCAGGGTGGTGGTCTTGCCGGCGCCGTTGGGGCCGAGGATGCCGACGATCTCCTCCTCGCCGACGGCGAACGAGATGCCGTCTACGGCGGTCGTGGGGCCGTAGCGGCGCGTGAGCTCGTGAGCTTCGATCATCGCTGGTCCTTCCGTCTCGAGGGGTGCGCCGGCAGGCACCGGCGCGCAAGTCTTAGCAAATCCAGTGCCTTGAAAGCAAGGGCTTCCTGCGCGCCGAGCCCCTGCGGATGGCTTCGGCTAGCCGGCCTCTGCGGGTGGCTTCGAGAATCGCCCTGGGGCTCCGCCGGGGTAGCTTTCTCTCCGGCCGGAAAGCGGCCTCCGAGAAACTACCGCCGGTCTCCGCCACGCGACTCCGGTCTCTGACTTCGGGAACGCTCCCCCTCCCCTACCTTCAAGAGCGAACGCCGGGCGAGTTGGCCGATCGCAGCGTAGGGTGGGCATTGGCCCACCGGGTTTGGTGCCGATCTGGCACCTGGTTCGTGCCCCTGGTGGTAGGGTTGGGGCATGGCCGGGAAGGACAAGGGCGCGGGGGTCAAGTCGGCCTACGAGCTGGCCCTGGAGCGGCTCGAGGCGCAAGGGATCGAGCGGCCGCGGTCGACGGCGCTCTCGGAGGAGGTCAAGGGAGAGATCGCCGCGATCCGCAGGAAGGCCGAAGCCCGGCTCGCCGAGCTCGAGATCCTCCACCGGGACCGGCTCCGCAAGACCCCCGACCCGGACGCCCGGAGCGACGAGGAAGAGGAGTACCTCCGGGAGCGGCGCCGGATCGAGGAGGACCGGGACCGGCGGATCGAGCGTTCGAAGGGAGGCTAGGCCCTGTCCCGCGCGACCGAGGACAGCGGCTCCGACCGGATCCGCATCGACTTCCACCGCGACGGGCGGGAGGACCTCGGATTCCGCGAGGAGCTCGGAGCCGCCCTCACCGAAACCCCGCGGCGCATCCCGTCGAAGTACTTCTACGACGCTCGCGGCTCGGAGCTGTTCGAGGCGATCACCGAGCTGCCCGAGTACTACCCGACCCGGGCCGAGCATGCGATTCTCGAGCGCCACGCCGGCGAGATCGTCCGCGCGAGCGGCGCCTCGGAGCTGGTCGAGCTCGGGCCCGGCGCCGCCACCAAGACCCGGCTCCTGCTCGACGCCATGGCGGAGGCCGGGAGCCTCGAGCTCTACGTGCCGTTCGACGTCTCCGGCGAGATGGTCGCCCGGGTCGCGCGTCGCTTCGCCGAGCTCTACCCCGGCCTACGGGTCCACGGCCTGGTCGGGGACTTCCTCGCCCACCTGGGAGAGATCCCTGCGGGCGGGCGGCGCCTCGCCGCCTTCCTGGGCGGCACGATCGGCAACTTCCAACCCGCCGAAGCGGCGGCCTTCCTCGCCCGGCTGGCCGCCAGCCTCGACCCGGGCGACTCCCTCCTGCTCGGCACCGACCTGGTCAAGGACCCGGCGATGCTCGAGGCCGCCTACGACGACGCGGCCGGGGTGACCGCCGAGTTCAACCGCAACATCCTGCGGGTCGTCAACCGCCTGGCCGGCGGCGACTTCGACCCGGACGCCTTCCGCCACCGGGCGTTCTACGACCCCGCGAACCGGTGGATCGA
>DATKCC010000304.1:0-3024 GCA_035513375.1 Thermoanaerobaculia bacterium
CGGGTCTACTCCTGGAACCCGGAGGACGGGCGCGGGCAGACCGCGGCGGTCGACCGGGAGAGCCAGCCGGGGCTCGACCTGCTGCTGCTGCCGGTCGAGGAGCTCTCCGGGCGCTACGACGCTTCGGCGGAGAGCGCCGGCGCCGGCCGGGTGGCGGTCCGCCTCGAGCCCCGCGCCGGAATGGCCGGCCGCACCGAGCTGACCGGCGCCACCCTGGTCGTCGACACCCGGTCGGACCGGCTCGTCGAGGTCTCCTACCAGGACCAGGAGGGCAATCGCACGAGCTTCCGGATCTCCGGCTACGAGGGCCTTCCGGACCGCAGCGTCTTCGACCCGCCGGCCGGGATCTCCTGGGAGGAGGGGTAGGGGTGCGGCCGGGCCGCTAGGCTCTGCTGCTAACATTCCGACATGGCCGGCACGAGCTCATTCGACGTCGTCTCCGAGGTCGATCGCCAGGAGGTCCGCAACGCCGTCCACCAGGCGGCGAAAGAGGTCGTGACGCGCTTCGACCTGAAGAAGGCAAACGCGCGGCTCGAGCTCGAGGGGGAGGTGATGGTGGTCGAGTCCTCCGACGACTACACCCTCGGCCAGGCGCTCGACGTCCTCAAAACCAAGCTCGTCCGCCGGGGGGTCGACCTGAAGTCGCTCCGCCCGGGCAAGGTCGAGCCCGCCTCCGGGGGCCGCTCGCGCCAGCGGATCGAGATCCAGCAGGGCATCCCCCAGGAGACGGCCAAGGAGATCGCGGCCGAGATCAAGAAGCTCAAGTCGAAGGTCCAGGCCGCGATCCAGGGCGACTCGGTCCGGATCTCGGGCAAGAGCAGGGACGACCTCCAGGAGGCGATCGCCCAGTTGAAGAGCCTCGACCTCGACGTCCCCCTCTCCTTCACCAACTACCGCTGACCACCCGACCGAGACCGCCGGAGGACGAGCCGCCGATGGAGCCGCCCCGCAGCCGAGCCCGCCGCCACACCGCCCTCACCCTCGTCGCCTCGGTCGCCCTCGCCGCGCTCCCCGCCTCCGCCCTCCCCCGCCTGACCCGGGGCGGCTACGAGCAGGGGCAGCGGATCGAGGTGACCGGGCTCGTCACCGACCCGGCCGGCCGGCCGCTCGGCGACGTCCAGGTGGTCCTCGAGCTAGGGCGCGTGGTGTTCGACTTCCGGACCTTCGGCCGGACGACCAAGAAGGTCACGCCAGTCACCGCCACGACCAACGCCCGCGGCGAGTACACGATCGCCTTCCCCTGGGACGACTTCTACAACTCCTTCGATCTCGTGGTCGGGGTGCCGGTCCGGGGCGCGGGGGGCGAGAAGCTCACCGAGCTCGAGCGCCAGGACCTGTCGCGGCGGATCGAACGGGGCACGCCGGTCGTGGCCACGGTGGTGGTCGAGAACGCGGCCTTCATCCGCAACCTGCGGGAGTTCCTGGCGACGGTCGACTCCGACGACGAGCGCCGGGTCTACGAGCAGCTCGGCCGCCCCGACAAGGTCCAGGTCACGCAGTTCCCGGGCCGCGACGAGACCGCCTGGTGGTACTTCCGCTCGGGCCGGGTCTACCGCTTCGCCGATGGCGTCCTCCGCGGCTCGGAGCAGTTCGACCCGGTGAGGGAGTTCCGAGAGTGAGCGGGATCTGTGCCTGCGAATGTAGGGTGCGGCCGATCGGTGCGGCAAGCCGCACCCTACGCCTGAAGCGGCCGAGGTCTGCTTACAGCAGCATGCCCGCGATGGTCGCGGTCTGGAAGCAGGCGAGCGATCCGGCGATCATGGCGCGGAGGCCGAGGCGGGCGAGGTCGCTCTTGCGCTCCGGGGCGATGCCGCCGATGCCGCCGATCTGGATCGCGATCGAAGAGAAGTTCGAGAAGCCGCAGAGGGCGTAGGTGGCGATCACCTCGGAGCGGGCGGTGAGCTCGCCGGCGGCGACCATCCGCCGCATCTCGGCGTAGCCCACGAACTCGTTGATCACGGTCTTGATCCCGAGGAGCGCTCCCACCTGGTCGGCCTCCTCCCAGGGCACGCCCATGAGCCAGGCGAGGGGCCGGAAGAGCTGGCCGAGGAGCCACTCGAGCGACAGCGACTCGAAGCCGAAGAGGCCGCCCACCTTGCCGAAGAAGGCGTTGACGACCGCGACCAGGGCGATGAAGGCGAGGAGCATGGCGCCGACGGTGAGCGCCAGCCGCAGGCCGGCGGCGGCGCCCTCGGCGGCGGCGTCGATCAGGTTGACGTAGGGGCTCTCGACCTCGAGCTTGACCTCGCCGGCGGTGGCGCTCTCCTCGGTCTCGGGGATCATGATCTTGGCCATCACCAGTGCCGCCGGCGCCGACATGACCGAGGCCGCGATCAGGTGCCCGGCCTCGACGCCCATCCCGACGTAGGCCGCGAGCACGCCGCCGGCTATGGTCGCGAAGCCGCCGGTCATGACCGCCATCAGCTCCGAGTTGGTCATCGCGCCGATGTACGGCCGCACCAGCAGCGGCGCCTCGGTCTGGCCGACGAAGATGTTGGCCGAGGTCGAGAGCGACTCCGACCCCGAGGTGCCCATCAGGCGCATCATCGCCCAGGCGAAGAGCTTGACCACCTTCTGGACGATGCCGAGGTGGTAGAGGACCGCGATCACGCTCGAGAAGAAGATGATCGTCGGCAGCACCTTGAAGGCGAAGAAGTGCTCGCCGAAGCCCTCGCCGAAGATGAACGAGGCGCCCGCGTCGGTGAAGTCGAGGAAGGCGGAGACGGCGTCCGTGGCGGCGGCGAACACCGCCCGCCCGCCCCGCGTGCGCAGGATGAGCACCGCAAAGGCGAACTGCAGCACCGTGCCGGTCGCCACCGTGCGCCAGTTGATCGCCCGCCGATTCGTCGACATCGCCCAGGCGATGCCGAGCATCACGAACATGCCCAGGAACGGGATCCACCACATGGTCGGGGCCTCCGGCGGGGAGGAGAGCAGAAAGGGGGGGTGGGGGTCAAGGCGGGCGGGCGGGTGCGGCAGGCGGGCGCCCTAGAAATGCGATGTCCCCCAGCGACATCGCCCGTG
>DATKCC010000305.1:0-3280 GCA_035513375.1 Thermoanaerobaculia bacterium
TGCCGTGGTCCTCGGCGAAGATCCGCAGGTAGTGCTCGGCAAGGAGCGGGATGTCGCCCGGGCGCTCCCGGAGCGGGGGGATGTGGAGGGTCACGACCTTCAAACGGTAGTAGAGGTCCTCGCGGAAGCGCCCGACCGCGACCTCCTTCTCGAGGTCCCGGTTGGTCGCCGCGACCAGGCGGAAGTCGACCTCGATCAGCTCCGAGCCACCGACCCGCATGACCTTGCGCTCCTCGAGCACCCGCAGGAGCTTGACCTGGAGCTCGGGGTAGAGCTCGCTGATTTCGTCGAGGAACAGGGTCCCCTTGTGGGCGAGCTCGAGCTTGCCGATCTTCCGCGCGACGGCGCCGGTGAAGGAGCCCTTCTCGTGGCCGAAGAGCTCGCTCTCGAGGATGTCCGAGGGGATGGCGCCGCAGTTGATCGCCAGGAAGCGCTCGTTGCGCCGGGGCGAAGAGAGGTGAAGGGCGTTGGCGACCAGCTCCTTGCCGGTGCCGCTGTCGCCGGTCACCAGCACCGTCGAGCGGGTCGGCGCGACCAGGCGCATGCGTTCGAAGAGCCGCTCCATCCCTTCCGAGTGGCCGATGATCGACTCGAAGCCGTAGCGCTTGTCGAGCAGGGTGCGCAGCTCCGTGACCTCCTCGCGGAGCTGCTCCTTCTCCATCAGGTTGGCGACCCGGCGGCGGAGCTCGTAGAGGTCGACCGGCTTGGTCAGGTAGTCGTCGGCGCCGACCCGCATGGCCTCGACTGCCGACTCGATCGAGCCGTAGCCGGTCACCAGCATGACCCGGAGGTCGATCTCCCGCTTCCGGACCTCCTCGAGGAAGCCGAGGCCGTCGGTCCCGGGCATCCGGAGGTCGCAGACCGCGAGCCGCGCCACCCCGGGGTTCTCGTCGAGGAACTCGAGGGCGCGCGCGGCGTCGTCGAAGGTGCGGACCGCGAAGCCGGCCTTCTCGATGGCGATCGCCATCGATTCGCGCGAGCCGGTCTCGTCGTCGATCACCAGGACCAGGGGCTTCTCCGCCATGCCGGCCATATTGGCATAAAAAGTCGGTCGTAGAATCGCTGGCGTGACCGACCCCCAGGCACCGCGCGCGGCCGAACGCGCCGCCACCCGGCTCGAGGGCACGCTCGAGCGGGTGGTGTTCGCGAACCCGGAGAATGCCTGGAGCGTGGTCCGCCTGGCGGTGCCGGGCCAGGGAGAGGTCAAGGCGGTCGGCAACCTCCTCGGGGTCCAGCCCGGGGAGCGCCTGCTCTGCGCCGGCGCCTGGGAGACCGATCCCAAGTTCGGGCCGCAGTTCCGGATCGACTCCTACGAGGTCGTCCGGCCCTCGACCGCCGAGGGGATCGAGCGCTACCTCGCCTCGGGCCTCATCCCGGGGATCGGGCCGGTGATGGCGAAGCGCCTGGTGGCGGCCTTCGGCGAGGCGACCCTCGAGGTCCTGGAGCACGAGCCGGAGAAGCTCCGGCGGGTGCCGGGCATCGGCAAGAAGCGGCGGGCGGCGCTCGCCGAGGCGCTCGTCGCCCAGCGGGATCTCCAGGAGGTGATGGTCTTCCTCCAGTCGCATGAGGTCGCGACCCACCTCGCGATCAAGATCTACAAGCGCTACGAGAAGGAGGCGCTCCAGATCGTCCGGACCGACCCCTACCGGCTCTCGCGGGAGGTCGTGGGCATCGGCTTCCCGACCGCCGACGCGATCGCCTCGCGGATGGGGATCTCCGCGGCCTCGCCCGAGCGGGTCCAGGCCGGGGTGTTCCACCTGCTGGGCGAGGCGGCGGGCGAGGGGCACCTCTACCTGCCGGAGGAGGAGCTGGTCGAGCGGGCGGTGAGCCTGCTCGCGGTCGAGCGCGAGGCGGTCGGCGCGGCGGTCGCCTGGCTCGAGCGGGCGCAGCAGGTGGTGGTCGAGCCGCCCGAGGGCGAGGAGGGCCGCGCCGTCTACTCGGCCCCCCTCCACGCCGCCGAGGCCGGGCTCGCCCGGCGCCTCGCCGGCCTCCTCGCCCGGCCGGTCGCGCCGATCCCGATCGACGTCGAGCGCGCGCTCGAGTGGTTCCAGGGCCGCGAGCGCCTGGAGCTCGCCGAGGAGCAGCGCGAGGCGATCCGCCGGGCGGTCACGGCCAAGGTGCTGGTCGTGACCGGCGGCCCGGGCACGGGGAAGACGACACTGGTCCGCGGGATGGTCGAGATCCTCCGCCGGAAGGGGCGGAAGATCCGCCTCGCCGCACCCACCGGCCGGGCGGCCAAGCGCCTCGAGGAGACGACCGGGCGGCGGGCCTCGACCCTCCACCGCCTGCTCGACTTCGACCCGGCCTTCGGCGGCTTCACCCGCGGCCCGGACCGGCCGCTCGACGCCGACCTGGTGATCGTCGACGAGGCCTCGATGATCGACGCCGCGCTCGCCGCCCACCTGGTGGCGGCGCTGCCGGACCGGGCGCAGCTCGTGCTGGTGGGCGACGTCGACCAGCTCCCGTCGGTCGGCCCGGGGAGCGTCCTCGCCGACTTGATCCGCTCGGGGCCGGTCGAGGTGGTGCGTCTGACCGAGATCTTCCGCCAGGCCCGGGAGAGCCGGATCGTCGCCAACGCCCACCGGGTGAACCGGGGGGAGATGCCGATCGTGAGGGATCGGGACGAGGCCGGGCAGGACTTTTTCTTCTTCGAGCGGCCGGACCCGGAGGAGGCTCTCCGCACGCTCGCCGCGCTCGTCACCCGGCGGATCCCGGACGCCTTCGGCCTCGACCCGTTCGAGGACGTGCAGGTGCTGACGCCGATGAACCGGGGCCTGCTGGGCGTCGAGCGGCTCAACGAGGTGCTGCGCGACCTGCTCAATCCGGAGGGCAAGGAGATCGCCCGCGGCGGCACCCGCTTCCGGGTCGGGGACAAGGTGATGCAGATCCGGAACAACTACGAGCTCGAGGTGTTCAACGGCGACGTCGGGCGCCTGCTCGAGATCGACGAGCAGCGCGAGGTGGTGCGCTGCCGGTTCGACGAGCGGGTGGTCGAGCACCCGTTCGCGAGCCTCGACGAGCTGGCGCTCGCGTACGCCTGCTCGATCCACAAGGCGCAGGGGAGCGAGTATCCGGCGGTGGTGGTGCCGCTCCACAGCCAGCACTACGTGATGCTGGAGCGCAACCTCCTCTACACGGCGCTGACCCGGGCGCAACGTCTGGTGGTGCTGGTGGGCGAGCGGCGGGCGCTCGCGGTGGCGGTCCGGAACCGCCGGAACCGGATGCGCCACACGCGGTTGGCCTCGCGGCTCAGGCGGGAGGTCAAAACGTAGGGTGCGGC
>DATKCC010000306.1:0-4724 GCA_035513375.1 Thermoanaerobaculia bacterium
ACCCGCGGCGGCCACGACAACGTCACCGTCGTCCTCCTGCGGGCCGAGTAGGCGGGGGCCCCGTCTAGGGCTTGGTCGCCCGGCCGAGGGCCGAGGCGAAGAGGTGCTCGACCTCGGTGGGCTCCAGGCCGAGCTCGGCGAGGAGGCGGGGGGCGTCGGCGCCGGCCTGCTCTCGGCCGTAGGTGTGGAGGATCTCGACGTCGATCCCGGTGAAGCCGGCGGCGGCGAGCCTGGCCCGGTAGTCGTCGACCTCGAGGGCGCCGCCGAGGCACTCGCTCCAGAGCTCGAGGCGCTCGGCTAGGGCCGGCGGCATCGGCCGGACCGTGACCACGTCGGCGACGGCGAAGCGGCCGCCGGGGCGGAGCACCCGGTGCGCCTCGCGCAGCACCCGGTCCTTGTCCGGCGAGAGGTTGACGACGCAGTTCGACATCACCACGTCGACGCTCGCCCCGGGCAGCGGTACGTCCTCCATCCTGCCCTTGAGGAATTCGGCGTTGGTGATCCCGGCCTCGGCCTGGTTGGCGCGGGCCAGATCGAGCATCTCATCGGTCATGTCGAGGCCGTAGACCTTGCCGGTGGGGCCGACCCGGCGGGCGGCGAGGAAGACGTCGATGCCACCGCCCGAGCCGAGGTCGAGGGCGACCTGGCCGGGGGCGAGGTCGACCAGGGCGGTCGGGTTGGCGCAGCCGAGGGAGGCGCGGAGGGCGCCTTCGGGGGCGCCCCCGGCCTCGCCCTCGCCGTAGAGGGTGCGGCCGAAGACGGCGCTCGCCTCGTCGCTGCAGCCGCAGCCGCAAGAGGCCTCGCGGCCGGCGGCGGCGGCGCGTGCGGCATCGGCGTAGCGCCGGCGGACGGCATGCTCGATCCGCTCCTCGCGGCTCGGGGACGGCGGGGGGGCCGGTTCCGCGGCAGCGGCCGAGCCGCCGCAGCAGGTGGGGGAGCAGCAGGGCTCCTGGGTGGCAGTCGTTTCGGTGGTGATGGGTGAGGCCATGATCGGCTCCTTGAGAGAGGGTCAGCTAGTTGATGTGTGCAACCAGTTGGGTAAAAAAACTCAGCCGACGCGGCAGCCGCAGGTCTCCCGTGCCGCGGCCACCGCGGACCGTGAGAGGCGTGCGAGCAGGCTCGCCAGGGCGCGGCGGACCTCGGGATCGAAGTCGGCCACCAGGGTCTCGACTTCGGCCTGGAGGTCGCGCTCGATCGCGCCGTGGAGGCGGCGGCCGGCTTCCGTGATGACGAGGAGGACGGCACGGCCGTCGTCCGGGTGAGGAAGGCGCTCGAGGTAGCTCTTCTCGGCGAGCGCCTTGACCACCCGACTGGCCGTCGACTTGTCGAGGTAGAGCTCGGCGGCGAGCTCGTTCAGGGTCAGCGGGCCCCGCCGCAGGACGGCCCCGAGGGCATAGCACTGGGTCACCGAGACATCGTGGCAGCAGATGCGATCGCGGTCCCGGAACTGCACCACCCGCATGAGGTCGGACAGCACCGTTTGGAGCTCGCGGGCGTCGGCCGCGAGCCGGGGATCCACCTCGGAGGCGGGAGTGTTCGAGGGGAGAGTGAGCATCGATGGACCCTAACTGTTGGTAGGAACAACTATATTCCAGGTGATCCTGCCTGTCCAGATTCGGTCTGGACGGCGGCCCTGGATCGTCCGGCGCGAGGCCGTCGTCGGCGTTGGCAGGATCGAGGGCGGGCCCTCGGCGTCTGCGGGATTCGGCCCTGCGGTACGGCTCGCCCGCCTACACCGGCCGCAGGAGCTCGACCAGCTCCTCGCGCGTGAACAGCTTGGCGAGACTGGGGTCGTCCTCCTGGACGACGCTCTCGGCGAGCCGCCGCTTGCGCTCGATGATGGCGTTGATCTTCTCTTCGAGGGTGCCTTCGGTGACCAGCTTGAAAACCTGGACGGCCCGGCGTTGGCCCATGCGGTGGACGCGGTCGGTCGCCTGGTCCTCGCGGGCGGCGTTCCACCACCGGTCGTAGTGAATGACCACCGAGCCGCCGATCAGGTCGATCCCCTGGCCGCCGGCCTTCAAGCTGCCGACGAAGACGCGGCAGTCCGGGTCCCGGTTGAAGCGGTCGACGATCTCGCCCCGGTCGCGGCTCGAGCCGGTGAGCGTCACGTGCGCCGTGCCGAGCTCGTGGAGGTGGCGCTCGATGAGCTCGATCATCCCCAGGTACTGGCTGAAGACGACGACCTTCTGCCCGCTGTCGAGCGACTCGTCGAGGAGCTCGCGGAAGAGATCCCACTTGCCCGAAGCGTACTCGGCGGCGCGGTCGATCTCGCCCACGGCGAGCGCCGGATGGTCGCAGATCTGCTTGAGCAGGTTCAGCAGGGCGAAGATGTGGATGTAGGGCACCGGCTTCGAGCGCTCCCGAAGCTGGCCCAGCAGGTCGGCGCCGCGAGCCGCGAGCGCCTCCCGGTAGAGGCCGACCTGGTCCTCGGAGAGCGAGCAGAGGCGCAGGTCCTCGATCTTCTCCGGGAGCTCGTCGAGGACCGCCTCCTTGGTCCGGCGCAAGACGAAAGGCGAGATCACCCGCCGGAGCTCCTCGATCCGGCCCTGCTGGGCGGGCTCTTCCACGTCGCCGGTGCCGTAGCGCTCCTCGAACCGGGCGTCGCTCCCGAGGTAGCCGGGCAGGACGAGGTCGAAGAGCGCCTTGAGCTCGGAGAGGGAGTTCTCGATCGGCGTGCCGGTCATGCCGATCGTCAGCTCGCCCTGCAGGCCGGCGGCGGAGCGCCAGCTCACCGTATCCCGGTTCTTGAGGTGCTGGATCTCGTCGAAGACCACCAGGGCGAAGGGCACCCCGGCGAGCTCGCGGGCGTCGTTCCGCAGCACGCCGTACGAGGTGAGGATCACCCGGCCTTGGCGCAGGCTCTCCTCGAGGTCCCGCTGGGGGCCGTGGTGGACGACCGCTGCCAGGCCCGGGGCATGCTCGCGGAGCTTCGAGCGCCAGTGGGGTAGGACGGTCGTCGGGCAGACCACCAGGAAGGGGCCGTCGATCCCGTCCTGCTCGATCAGGCTCGCGATCAACGCCATCGCCTGGTGGGTTTTGCCGAGGCCCATGTCGTCGGCGAGCAGGCCGCCCAGCCGGTTCTCGGCCAGGAAGCGCAGCCAGTTGGTGCCGAGGACCTGGTACTCGCGGAGCTTCGAGGCGAGGGCGCGGGGCGGCCGGTAGGGCGTGGCCGGGCGGAGCTGGACCACCCGGTCGAGGAGGTCCCTGGCCTCGCCCTCGGCCCGGATGTCGACCGGCAGCGGTTGCTCGGCGGCGGCGTGGAGGCGGAGGAGCTCGGGCAGGCCCAGGTGGTAGCGGCCGCCGTCGGCCGGGTGGCCGAGCTCGCCGTCGGGCCCGCGGCCGGCGAAGACCGCCTCCATGGCCTCGACCTCGGAGGAGGCGAGGTCGATCCAGCCGTCGGGGACCTCGAGGTAGGGCAGCCCGTCGCGCCGCGCCCGCAGGAGATCGGAGAGCGAGATCCGCGCCTCGCCCAGGCCGTAGTGGACCGAGAGCCAGTACCAGCTCCGAGCCTCGGCCGCGGCGATCTCGGACGGATCGAGACCCGCCCTGGCGAGCTCGTCGGCGGAGAGCTCCTCGGCCCGGATCTCGAGCCGGTCGAAGCCGCGGAAGACCTGGAGGTTGCCGAGCGGCTCGTCGAGGATCACCGTCCCCGCGGCGAGCTCCTCCTGGTAGTCGTCGAGGAAGGCCGGGACCTGGCTGCGCTTCAGGCGCAGGCGCTGCGGCGAGCGGAACTTGCGCTCGACCCCGGGCTGCTCGAGCTCGGCCAGGACCTCGAGCTCGGGCACGTAGAGCAGCCGGCCGTAGCGGAACTTCTCGAACTCGTCGCGCTCGGTGTAGCGGCGCTCGCCGGTCCGGAGCAGGGTCACGATCACCGGCCGGACGTCGAAGTCGTACTCCTCGATCTCGGTCGCCGGGCTGACCCGGAAGAGGGTCTTCAAGGGGATGGGATGGACCGCCAGGTCCTCCTGGTCCGGGTACTCGGAGCGCAGCAGCCGCAGGACCGGCTCGACGGCGGGCCGCGGGACGGCGAAGCGGACGACCGGCCGGCCGCCGTGATGGCAGGTGAAGGTGAAGGCGCCGGTCCGCTTGTCGACCGCCGGCTGGAAGGCGAGGCCGCCGCCGTCGAGCTCGCGGGCGCAGTGGTAGGCGAGCCGGAACCAGAAGCTCTCCTCCCGGGTCTGGCGCCGGCTCTTCATGCCGGCGCGCTCGAGGGCCCGCTCCTGCTGGCTGAGCTGGAAGCGGGCGAGGCGCTCGAGCAGGCCGGCCCGGTCGGCCCGGGAGCCGTCGGCCGGGGCCTTGCCGAGCCGCTCGAGGAACCGCATGCGGGACTCCGAGCCGTCCAGCCAGCGGGCGAGCTCGCCGCTGCGGGGCGAGGCGATGGAGAGCGCGCCGGCGGCGCCGTTGCCGAGCTCCCGGACCTGGAGGTCGAGCCAGCGCTCGGCGTCCTCGCCGGCGAGGATCTCGGCCAACCGATACCACAGGCTCTTGGCGAAGACGTCCTCCCAGGAGCGCTTGCCGAGCCAGGCGTCGGCGGCCTTCAGCCCGGCGGTGAGCTCGAGCAGGTGGTGGCAGGTGCTCTTGCTCGCGACCGGGCAGGTGCAGGAGCGCAGCGGCCGGTCGGTGTCCGGCTGGCGCGCGATGTAGATGGCGTGGCCGGCGGCGCTCCCGGGCGGCGGCACGATGCCGACGCCGGAACGGTGGAACTCTAGGCGGTGGAGGTC
>DATKCC010000307.1:0-6873 GCA_035513375.1 Thermoanaerobaculia bacterium
GCATAGGCGTCGTCGCAGAGGACGACCAGCGGCCGCTCCTCGGCGACCCGCGCGAGGGACTCGACGAGCTCGCGCCGCTCACCCGCCGTGGGCGAGTAGCCGCCGGGGTTGGCAGGGAAGTTGACCAGGGCGAGGGCGGGATCCCCTGCCGCGAGACCCGCGCCGGCGAGGGCTCCCGAGAGGGTCCCGGGGTCGTAGCGCAGGCCGGCGAAGGCCGGCGCCGAAACGACTCGGACCCCGGTCCGCAGAGCGAAGACCTGGCGGTAGTTGCCCCAGAAGGGTCCCGGCACCGCGAGCACCCGGCCGTCGCCTCCGAAGAGGTCCGCAGTCAGGGCGAGTGCGTGGGTGAGACCCACCGTGACCACCGGCAGGCTCGAGACCGCCCCGGCACCGGCCACCGGCCCGCCGGCCTCCTGCAGGTCGCGCCGCTGCCACTCCCGCCATCGGTGCCGGAGCTCCGGGATGCCCTCGACCGGCGAGTAGAGGAGCGCGCGATTCCGAGCCTCGGCCGGCAGACCCGCGAGACCCGCGGCCAGCGACGGCAGCGGCACCGCGCCGCCCCGGCCGTCGGTGATCTGGCCGATCGTGCCGTTGAACCGCTTGCCTCGCGCCTGGGCGGCCTGGAACGGGATGTCCTGCGGGAAGAAGGCCCGCCGCCCCAGGGGGGAGAGGGCCCGGTGGAGCGCCGGGGAGGCCGCCTCGATGGCGTCGTTCGCGGCTTCCAGGGTCTCGACCATGGGCCGCGAGTGTAGCGCGAGCCGATGGGGTATCTTTCCCCGGCCATGCGCCGGTCAGCCCGGTTGACAGGGACCCTGGGGATCGCTGCGCTCCTCGGTCCGGGGACCGCCGCAGGCCCCGATCTCGCCATGGCCCAGCCCACCGTCGACGCTGCCGTCTACACCCTCCGGTTCCCGGCTCCGCAGAGCCACCAGGTGGAGGTCGAGGCGCAGTTTCCGGCGCCCGCAGACGGAGGGGAGCTCGAGCTGCTGATGGCCACCTGGACCCCCGGCTCCTATCTCATCCGGGAGTTCTCGCGCCAGGTCGAAGCGGTCGCGGCCGAGGGTCCGGACGGCGCGCCCCTGGGAGTCGAGAAGACCGCCAAGAACCGCTGGCGGGTGGCTTCGGGCGGCGGACCGGCCACGGTGCGCTATCGGCTCTACTGCCGGGAGCTCTCGGTGCGGACGAACTTCGTCGAGCCGGACTTCGCCCTGCTCAACGGCGCCGCGACCTTCCTCGTGCCCGCCGGGCCCGAGGGGCCGCTCCCAGGGAGCTTCGAGGTCCGGCTCGAGCTCCCCGCCGCCTGGGAGCGGGTGGTGACGGCCCTTCCCGAGGCGCCCCCCTTGCCGACCGACCCGCCGGCGCCCCCGTCCGGCCGACGCGCTCTCTGGCGCTTCACGGCCTCCGACTACGACACCCTGGTCGACTCGCCGCTCTACGCCGGCAGCGGGAGGCTCTACCTCTTCGAGGTCGACGGGCTTCCCCACCGGGTGCTCCACCACGGCGGCGAGGGGGTCTGGGACGACGGGCGCTCGGTGGCCGACGTCGAGCGGATCGTCCGGGCGCACCGGGACCTCTGGGGGTCGATCCCCTACCCGAGGTACCTGGTCTTGAACCTGATCGTGGAGGCCGGGGGCGGCCTCGAGCACGCCGAGTCGACGACGCTGATGACCAGCCGGTGGAAGGCCGGCACGCGGCGGGGCTACCTCGACTGGCTGGGGCTCGTCTCACACGAGCTCTTCCACGCCTGGAACGTCAAACGCTTGCGGCCAGCCGAGCTCGCCGCCTTCGACTACGAGCGGGAGGTCCACACTCGGAGCCTCTGGGTGGCCGAGGGTGTGACCTCGTATTACGACGACCTCCTCGTCCACCGGGCCGGGCTCGCCACCCGTGAGGAGTACCTGGAGCGGCTCTCGAGGTCGATCGAGCGGCTCCAGACGACCCCGGGGCGCGAGGTGCAGCCGGTCGAGCTCGCCTCCTTCGACGCCTGGATCAAGCACTACCGGCCGGACGAACACACGGTCAACAGCGCCATCTCCTACTACACCAAGGGAGCGGTGCTCGCCTTCCTGCTCGACGCCGAGATCCGCCGGGCCACTGGTGGCGAGCGGAGCCTCGACGACGCCCTGCGCCTGGCCTGGGAGCGCTTCGCCGACCTCGGTGAAGCCGCCGCCGGTGGCGGCTTCACCCGCGAGGCGTTCCGGCAGGTGCTCGAGGAGACCGCCGCCGCCGCGCTCGACCCACTCCTCGAGCGGGCCCTCGAGACGACCGCCGAGCTCGACTACGCGGGGGCCCTGGAGTGGTTCGGCCTGCGCTTCGAGGAGCCGGAGGAGAAGCCCGACCGGAAGGGCGAGCCGCCGGCCGCCTGGCTCGGAGCCGAGACCGCGGTCGGGGACGGCCGCCTGGTCGTGATCAAGGTGCCCCGTGGGACCCCGGCCTGGGAGGCCGGCCTCTCCCCCGACGACGAGCTGCTGGCGATCGACGGCTACCGGGTTCCGCCCCGAGGGCTCGGGGAACGCCTCCAGGCCCTGCGCCCGGGGCGGCGGTCGACCCTCCTGGTGGCCCGCCGCGAGCGCCTGGTGGAGCTGCACGTGACCTTCGGCGAAGAGCCCGAGGCCTCCTGGAAGCTGGAACCCGACCCGGCGGCGACGGTGCTGCAGACCGCGCGCCTGGCGGCGTGGCTGACCGGACCGGAGACGCTCGATGCCGAGTAGCCTTGTAGGGTGCGGCTTGCCGCACCGTCAGCAGGCCGCCCACGCGAATTCCGGTGCGGCAAGCCGCACCCTACGCTCCGCCGCCATCCTGCTGGTGCTCGTCGCCGCTCCGACCCCTCCGGCCCACACCCTCGCCTCGGCCTGGTCGGAGAACCCCGAATCCGCCGTCCGCCTGATCACGCCCTACCGGATCGCCCCCCGGGACGGTGAGCTCTGGCTCGGTCTCCACTTCCGGCTGGCGCCCCATTGGCACGTCTACTGGAAGAACAGCGGCGACGCCGGCTTCCCACCCGCGATCGACCTCTCGGCCTCCCCGGAGGTCGGTGCGGCCGAGCTCCTCTGGCCCGCCCCCGAGCGCTACGATCTCCCCGGGGACCTCGTCGCCTTCGGCTACGAGGACGAGGTGGTCTATCCCGTCCGGGCGCGAATCGCGGCCGGACCGGCCCAGAGCGTGGCGGTCGTCCTCACGGTGGACTACCTGGTCTGCCGGGTCGACTGCGTGCCCTACAGCTATACGCTCGCCGTGGACCAGCCGGTCGGCACCGAATCGGATCCGGACCCCGCGACGGCCGGGCTCCTCGCCGCCTGGCGAGACCGCCTGCCGCGGCCGATCGACGCGATCGAAGGCATCGAGACCGGCGCGCGGCTCGATCTTTCGGAGCTCGGCCGGCCGGTCCTGGAGGTGAGCCTGGAGGGCGCCCGCCCCGCGGCAGGCCGGCGACCGCAGCTCTTCCTCGAGGTCCACGAGCTCTTCGACCCGGAGCCGCCGGCTCTCGAGGAGTCGCCCGCCGGCCTCCGGTTCCGGGTCCCCCTCAGCCTCAAGCGTGCCTTGGACGAGCCACTACGGAGCTCGGCCTTCGCCTGGACGGTCACCGGCCTCGCCGGCTCGCAGCCGGACGGCGTCCTCGCGGTCGAGGCACGCCGTGAGGTGCCGGCGTCCTTCGAAGCGGCCCCGAGCGAGGCGGCGACGGGCGGCGTCCGGAGCCGCTCGCTCGTAGCGCCGGCACTCGCGGCGCTCGCGGTCGGCTTCCTGCTCTCGGCGCTCTGGCTTTGGGGGGTGGTCGGCCTCGGGGGAGGCGGCCGGCCGGGGACCGAGGCCCTGGGATTTGTCGCTGCCGCCGCCGTTCTCGCGCTGCTCTACGCGCTCTCCGCCCGGGTGTCGCCGGAGGACCTGGCCTCGATCGAGCTCGCCCTTCTCGGGCTCGGGCTCGCGGCATGGGCGCGCTCCCGGGCGGTCCGGCCGGCGATTCGTGGGGCCTGGAGCCTGCTGGTCCTCGGAGCGGCCGCCGCCGCCGTCTGGCTCGCCGCCGTGGGATAATCGGCCAGATCAGGCTGGCGGCGAAGCGCCGCCGGCCCGAGCCCTAACGCCCGACATGGAGATCCTCGGAATGGATTCAATGATGCGCTCGAAGTGCCTCTGCCTCGCTCTCGCCGCCGCCGCCACCTTCCTTCTGGCGTGCGATGCCTCGGCCGCCACGATCGTCGGCGAGCCGGCCCCTGGATTCACCCTGCCCGACCTCGCTGACGACCAGCACTCTCTGTCCGACCATCGCGGCAAGGTCGTCGTCCTCGAGTGGATCAACCCGAAATGCCCCTTCTCCGAGCGTCATGCCCGCGAGCAAACCATGTCCGCGCTGGCCGACATGCATGAGGAGGTCGTCTGGCTGGCGATCAACAGCACCAACCCGGACAGCTCGGACTACCTGGAGCCCGCCGAGCACCTGGCGTACAACGGCAAGCACGGCATCGACTACGCGGTGCTCTACGACACGTCGGGGGATGTGGGCCGCGCCTACGACGCCAAGACGACACCCCAGATGTACATCATCGACGAGACGGGGACGCTGCTCTACAACGGCGCGATCGACGACGACCCACTGGGACGCCAGAAACCGGCCGAGCGGACCAACTACGTGGCCGAGGGCCTCGCGGAGCACGCCCAGGGCTCGCCGGTCGATCCGGCGACCACCAAGCCCTACGGCTGCAGCGTCAAGTACTGAGGCAGGCCTTGCGGAAGCGGACGAGACGCCGGATGTAGGCGGCGCCGCCGTGGACGTGGAGGTCGTTGTGGCCGGCGCGCTCGACCAGGTAGAGCTCCTTTGGCGGCGCCGCGGAGTCGAACAGGCGGCGGCCGACGGCGAGCGGCACGGTGTCGTCGTCGGTGCCGTGGATGAACAACTTGGGCAAATCGAGCTCCGCAACCTTCTCGATCGAGCGGAACTGGTTGCGGGTGATCCAGTGGAGCGGTAGTTGGGGGTGGTGCGCTCGCGCCATGTCCTTGAGGTCGGTGAAGGTCGACTGCACGACGAGGCCGGCCGCCGCGCGGTCCCGGGCGACCTCGATCGCGACCGCGCCGCCGAGCGAGTGACCGAAGAGGACGATGTCGGCCCCGGAGGCGCCGCGCACGTCGACCAGGTGGTCGTGAGCCGCCCGGGCGTCGGCGTAGAGCCCGCGCTCGCTCGGTACCCCCTCGCTACGCCCGTACCCCCGGTAATCGAAGGCGAAGACGTTCAGCCGGAGCTTCGCGAGCTGGCGGAAGATCCCGATTCTCTGGGCGATCGATCCGCTCGAACCGTGGCAATAGAGGAGCGTCCCCGCGGGTCTCGGGTGAGCGATCCACCAGCCGTGGAGCGCCACACCGTCGGCGGCTCGGAACCAGACGTCCTCGGTCGCCAGCCCTTGGCCGCACGGGTCCCAGACCCCTTCGGGGAAGCGGTCCGGGAGGAAGACGTTGCTGTGCTGGTACCGGCCGCGCAGATACCCGAGGTAGCCGATCCCCCCGACGCCCCCGACCAGGGCGGCGATCCAGGAGGCGGAGCCGGGGAGGCGGAATCGGTCCCTGGCCGCCGGGCGGACCGGCGGCGCCTCCCCGGGCGGCCCCTCGACCGGCTGCACCTTCTCGGCGATCCCGGACATCTCTCGAGAACCAACCGATGGCGAATGAAAGCGTATTCCGATACCCCGTCAGTAAGGCCCACCCAGCTCCTGGATGAGCGGCCGGATCTTCGTTCCGATGCCGAACCCGTCGCCTATCGCTAGCACCTGGCTGCGGAGCTGCGGATGGATCATGAAGTAGCCGTTGAAGGCCCGGAGGGCGTCGGCGGCGGCGTCCTCATCCTCACGCGGCTCGGCCACCCGCCCCTTCCAGAGGAGGTTGTCGAACAGCACGAGCCCGCCCACCTCGAGCCGCGGCAGGATACGGTCGAGGTAGCGCCGGTAGTGGACCTTCTCTGCGTCGACGTAAGCGAGAGCGAACGGACCGTCGAGGGTTTCGAGCACCTCCAGGGCCTCGCCCAGCAGCAGCTCGACCCGGTCGAGCACGCCGGCGCGGCCGAGGTACTCGCCGGCCCGCGCCAACATCGCCGCATCACGGTCGATGGTCGTGATCCGGGCCTCCGGCGAGCCCCGGGCGAGGACCAGGGCGCCGTAGCCGATGGCGGTTCCGAGCTCGAGGATCCGCGGCGGCGACGCCTCCCCCGACCGGCGGAGCGCCACCGCCGCCGCCAGGAGCTCCAGCAGCCGCCCGACCTCCGGGTCGGAGATCGGCACGCCGTGCTCCGCCGCCCACGCCTCCATCTCGGCCAGAAGCGGGTCCCGCGGAGGCTGGAGGCGCTCGAGGTAGCGCTCCTGCTCCTCCCGGAGGATGGCGCCGACGCGGTCTTTCATGGGCGGTACAATACCCTTGCCTCGCAAGGAGCCCATGATGACCCTACGGACCGCTTCAGCCCTCGCCGCCCTCCTGCCGCTCCTCGCACTCGCCGCCGCTCTCCCGGCCCAGGAGGAGGAGCCGGCGGCGGCCCCGGAGCCGCTCCTCGCCCTCGAGGCGGTCAGGGTGGAGCCGCCCGTCCCGGGCGAGCCGCCCGGCCCGGAGACCCTGGTCCGGCTCAAGGTGGCGATCGCCAACCGCGGCGAGGCGATCGCCTCCGCCCTGGTCTTCACGGTGATGGTCGCGGGCCAGGAGCTGCCGGTCTACCGAAACCAGGTGTTTCTGAAGGCCGTCCCTCCGGGGGAAACGACCGATCTCCAGCTCTACAACTTCTGGACCGGCGAGACCGGCCGGCCGGCGCCCGCCGACGGCCGGCTCCCGGTCGAGGTCACGCTCCGGGAGGCGCGCTGGATGTCGGTGGCCGACGAGGAGGGGGTCGAGGTGTGGAAGCCGCTG
>DATKCC010000308.1:0-3306 GCA_035513375.1 Thermoanaerobaculia bacterium
CGCCGCCGCCCCGTGGCGCGCGAGCTCCGCCAGGTGGTCGGCGTCCCGGGCGACGAGCGCGCTCTTGGTCACCACCCCGACCGGGTTCCGGGCGGCGGCGAGGACCGCCAGGCAGCGCCGGGTGAGCCCGAGCTTGCGCTCGATCGGCTGGTAGGGGTCGGTGACCCCGGAGAGGGCCAGCACCTGTGGCCGCCAGCGCGGGGAGGCGAGCTCACGGGCGAGGAGCTCCGGCGCGTCCTCCTTGACCAGAATGCGGCTCTCGAAGTCGAGCCCCGCCGAGAAGCCCAGGTACTCGTGAGTCGGGCGCGCGTAGCAGTAGACGCAGCCGTGCTCGCACCCGCGGTAGGGATTGAGCGAGGCCTCGAAGCCGACGTCCGGGCTGGTGTTGGTGGAGATGACCGAGCGCGAGTTGTCCCGCAGGTAGCGGGTCTCGACGCGACCGTCCTCTCCCCAGGGAGCCCCGGCCAGCTCCTCGTCCACCACCACATGGAGCCGCTCGAACCGGTTCGCCGGGTTGGAGGCGGCGCCTCTGCCACGAACGGGCCCACGCGGCGGGTCTTGGGGGGTCCGTTGCTCCGGCTCTCTCACGCCGCCCAGTTTATCCTATTTCCGCCTTTTTACCGTCACGAGCTCAGGAGCGCTCAGGGGTCGTTCTCGACCAGGACCTCGAGCTCCAGGGTCTGCTCCGGGGCGACGGTCACCGAGCCCGCATGTCCCTGGGGCAGGCCCTGGCCCACCCAATCCTCCGAGGTCCGGCCGTAGAGGTAGACGGCGTAGGTTCCTGGAGTAAGGCCCGGGAGCACCAGGCGACCCGAGCCGTCGGAGGTCATGGACTGGCCGAGGAAGTGCAGGTGAGCGGCGAGCACCGATTGAGGGATCACCACGTCGCCCCGCCGCAGCAGGACTAGCTCGCCGCTGACCGGGCGGCCCTGCTCGTCCCGAAGGTGGACCAGGAGGGTGCCGGAGGCCCCAGGGCAGGTGATGACGACCGGCTCCGACGCCGCCTCCGTCACGTCGGCCAGGGTCAGCGGGCAACCCGGCCCGCCGGCGAAGATCCGGGTCGACGCCTGGGCGGCGGACGGCACCTCGAATCCCCCCTCGCCGTCGGTCCGCGTCGAGCCCCGGCGCGCGAGGCCGCCCCCCGGCCCAGGCTCGAAGCTCATGACCATGGCACCTACTACGGGCGCGCCGGCCGCGGTCAGGAGGCGCCCCTGGAGGGCGCCGCCACGCCGCAGGGTGAGGACGATCGGCGGCGGCGCCTCGCCCTCGACCAGGGTAAGGCGGACGGTCTCTGGCCGGAGCTCGGCGTGGCTCGCCGTCACCGTCAGCGTCCCGGCCGCCGACTCCAGGGCGAGCCGGAACGTGCCGTCGTCGCCGCTCCACAGCCCTCGCCCCGAGCTCTCGGTACCCGCGTCCCACTTCACCATGACCATCGCTCCCGCCACGGGCTCGCCGTCTTCGTCCACCACTAGGCCCTCGATCTCGCCGGGGGCCAGGCGGAAGTCAACGCGGGTGACCGGTCCCTGGACGTCAGCGTGCTCGGAGGACGCCGCCTCGCCCTGTGGATCGGTGAGGGAGAAGTAGTGATGGCCGGCGTCCCACACGGTGGTCTCGTAGGTGCCGTCCTCCGCGCTCACCGTCTCGGCCACCGGCTCGACGAAGTAGGTGGAGCCCGTCTCGCTGGTCCGGAAGATCCGGATCGTGTAGGCGGCCGCCGGCTCCTCGCCCTCGAGCACCTCCCCCTCGACCGGGATCGGTGAAAGGTCGAACGCGAGGCCCGAGGCCTCGCCGTCGTAGAGCTGGATCTCCCGCTCCGCCGCGCCCGACCCCTCCGGGGCGGTCACCCGGAGCCAAAAACTGCCCTCCGGCAGTCTCTCCCCCAGGCAGGCGCCGTCATTCCCGGCCGCCATCGCCCGGACCTCGCGGGAGCTCCCGGTCGTTCCCGGGGGGCGGTCGAGGAGGGCGCAACGCCAGCCCCGCGCCGGCTCGCCGTCGACGCGGATCGTCGCCTCGAGCGCGGCACCCCGCCCCAGGGGGGCATCCCAGAACTCCAGGGCGCCGAGCGTCGAGGAGAGGCCCGGGAGCGTCGTCTCGACGAAGGCGGGATGGTCGACCAGGGCCTCCATCAGCGGACTCTGCAGGCCCGAGAGCAGGACGAGCCCGTGAGGTCCGGTCTCCGCCGTTCGCCGCTCGCCCCGTGCCCCCGGCCCCTCCGGCTCTCGGCTCCCGGCGGCCTGGATCACCACCCGGGCGCCCGCCACTGGCTCGCCCCCGTCCTTCGCCACCACGCGGAGCGCCAGCGACCAGCCCTCCCTGGCGCGGTACCGGACGTCATGGCCGGTGCCCGGGGCGGCGGCGAGGAGGTGGAGGTCGGGGGCCGCCCCCCGCCCCTCCAGCGCCAGCAGCCAGTCCCCGGCCGGCACCTTCAGCTCGCCCGACGCCGGCACGGCCAGGCTGTGGGCCGGCCGCAGCGGGTCCGGATCGGCGACCGGGTAGAGGGCGGCGGTGAGCCGGTGCTCCGCGGCGCCGCGCGCCCGGAGGGTCGCCTTGCGCGGTACCACGAGCCGCGAGGGTCCATTCTCCCCGGCGCTCCGCAGCCTCGCCGGGCGCACCGTCACCGGCCCGTGATCCGCCCCCTCGACCCGGAGGAGATCGAACGGCGGGAGCTCGACCGGACCCTCCTGCGACGAGCGTTCGACACAATCGGTCTCCAGGCCCTGGACGAGGCAGATCTCCACCGGGGAGCCCAGCGGCTCCCCCCGGTCGTCGACGAGGGAGAGCTGGTCGCTCGGTGCGACCCCGCCGGCGCCCACCGGCAGGAGGAACCAGGCGGCCAGCGTGGCCGCGAGCACCGGCCGGCCGCGCTCGGTGGAGACTCCGGAGCTACCCATGGCGCTCTCCCTCCTAGCCGAAAGCCGTTGTGATCCTCACCATCGAGAGTACTGCAAGCGCCCGCTGGCGTACCATCGGCCGGATGAAGGGCGACGACCGGAGGGGGGACCGCTCGCCCGTCGACCCGGAGGTCGGGGTCGGCCCGCACCCCGAGCCCTGGCCGGAGGACCCGCGGCTCGACCCCGGGCTCCTCGCCGGCGGCGACCGGCGCAACGTCGTCGACCGCTACCGCTACTGGTCGGTCGAGGCGATCCGGGCGGACCTCGACCGGCTCCGGCACCCGTTCCACGTCGCGATCGAGAACTGGCTCCACGACCCCAACATCGGCGCCGTGGTCCGCAACGCCAACGCCTTCCTGGCGGCGGCCGTGCACGTGGTGGGCGAGCGCAAGTGGAACCGCCGCGGGGCGATGAT
>DATKCC010000309.1:0-2224 GCA_035513375.1 Thermoanaerobaculia bacterium
GCCGCCGCCATCGCCGCGGGGTCGAAGGCCTGGATGGCGGCGCCGCCCTCGAGCATCGCGCGGGCGATCGGGATCGCCGGGGACTCGCGCATGTCGTCGGTATTGGGCTTGAAGGCGAGGCCGAGGAGCGCCACCGTCTTGCCACGGAAGCCGCCGAGGGCGCGCTCGATCTTCTCGACCATCCGCCGCTTGGTCTCTTCGTTGACCTCGAGCACCGCCTCGATGATCCGGAAGGAGAGCCCGTGGTCGCGAGCGAGCTGGGCCACGGCGCGGGTGTCCTTGGGGAAGCAGGAGCCGCCGAAACCGGGCCCGGTCTGGAGGAACTTGGCGCCGATCCGGTTGTCGAGGCCCATGCCGCGGGCCACCACCTCGACGTCGGCCCCCAGGGCCTCGCACAGGGCCGCGATCTCGTTGATGAACGAGATCTTGGTGGCGAGGAACCCGTTCGAGGCGTACTTGATCAGCTCGGCGGTCTCGACGTCGGTGATCACGAACGGTACATCGGCGGTCTTGAGCGGGGCGTAGACGTCGAGCATCACCTCGATCGCCCGGGGGTCGCGGCTGCCGATCACCACCCGGTCCGGGCTCATGAAGTCCTCGATCGCCGAGCCCTCGCGGAGGAACTCGGGGTTCGAGACGACGGCGAAGTCCTGGACCGCATGGCCCGCCTCCCGGGCGGCCTCCCGGATGAGCTCCTCGACCATCCGCCCGGTGCCGGTCGGCACCGTGCTCTTGGTCACGACCACCTTGAAGCCGTTGAGATGCCGGCCGATCTGGGTCGCAACCTCGCGGATGAAGGTGAGATCCGCGGAGCCAGAGGGCAGCGGCGGGGTTCCGACGGCGATGAACACCGCCTGGGACTCCTCGATGACGGGCCCGAGGTCGGTGGTGAACGACAGGCGTCCCTCCTCGGCGTTCTTGGCCACCAGGGTCTTCAAGCCCGGCTCATAGATCGGGATCTCGCAGCGGCGCAGGGTCTCGACCTTGGCAGCGTCCTTGTCCACACCGACGACCCGCATGCCGAAGTCGGCCAGGCAGGCTCCGGTCACCAGGCCGACGTAGCCGCTGCCGACGACGCAGACCTTCATGGACAGCCTCCGGGATGGGGGGAGCGGATCGGGTCCGGTGCGGCGCTCATTCGGTGCGGCAAGCCGCACCCTACGGTCTTCGATGCGGTGATCACTAGGAGTGCTCCTCGTACCACGCGACGAACCGCCGGATCCCCTCGCGGATGGTGACCTTCGGCGAGTAGCCGAGGAGGCGGCTGGCCTTGGAGACGTCGGCGTAGGTAATCGGCACGTCGCCGGGCTGCTCGGGAAGGTGGTCGATCCGTGGCTCGACGCCGAGCGCCTCGGCAATCCAGCCGACCAGCTCGACCAGGGCCGTCGTCTCGGCGCCGCCCAGGTTGAGGATCTCGAACCCGGGCTCGGCATCGAGCGCCGCTTCGACGCCGTCGACGATGTCGGAGATGAAGGTGTAGTCCCGGCGGCTCGAGCCGTCACCGAACATCGGTACCGCCTCGCCCCGGGCGAGCAGGTCGGTGAACTTGTGGATCGCCATCTCTGGGCGCTGCGCCGGGCCGTAGACGGTGAAGAAGCGCAAGCAGGAGGTCTGGAAGCCGTAGAGGTGGTGGTAGTTGTAGCAGAGGAGCTCGCCCGTGCGCTTGGTCGTGGCGTAGGGGCTGATCGGCTGGTCCACCGGGTCGCTCTCGGCGAACGGCACCTTCTCGTTGATGCCGTAGACCGACGACGAGGAGCCGAAGACGAAGACCCGCGGCCCGTGGCGCCGGGCCGCCTCGAGCAGGCGCAGGGTGCCGATGCAGTTGACCTCCTCGTAGAGGATCGGCTGGGCGAGGCTGGGGCGCACCCCGGCTCGGGCCGCCAGGTGGACCACGGCGTCGAAGCCGCCGCCGGCGAAGAGCCGGTCGACGAGGGCTGCGTCCCGGATGTCCCCCTCGACGACGCGCAGGCCGCCGGCCGCCTCGGGCCGCCGTGAGAGGCCGGCGACGTTCGCCCGCTTGCGCGCCGGGTCGTAGTAGTCGTTGAAGTCGTCGAGGATCGTGACCCGGTCCCCGCGCCCGAGCAGGCGATGGCAGAGGTGGGAGCCGATGAAGCCGGCCCCGCCGGTGACCAGGAGGTGCTTGCTCATGGGCCGCCCGTCGCTCCCGGCTCGCCGCCCTCTGCTTCCTCCTCGGGCGACGGCGGCGGCTCCTCCCAGAGCTCCT
>DATKCC010000310.1:0-8801 GCA_035513375.1 Thermoanaerobaculia bacterium
ATCCGCACCGGCCGCCGCAAGCTCGGCGCCGTGCTCGGCGACAACGTGGCCACCGGCTGCAACTCGGTCCTCCACCCCGGGGTGGTCCTCGGCCGCGACAGCATGACCTACCCGGGCGTCATGCTCCGCTCCGGCATCTACGCCGACCGGTGCATCATCAAGCTCCGCCAGCCGCTGCAGGTCCTCGAACGCCGGTAGCGACCCCTCCTCCCGGCCGTTCTCCCCGAGTTTCGTATCCCCCGTCCCGGGAGGAGACAAGCCCCTCCCCTACATGCCTTCTTGGGGATACCTCACCACTACCAGCGTCCGGTCGTCGGCAGCAGGGCGGTCGAGGCTGAAGCTGGCGAGGTCCTCGAAGACCGCTTCGATGATCGCCTTCGCGGGCTCCTCGCGGTGGGCCCGGACCGCCGTCAGGAGGCGCTCGACGCCGTACTCCTCCCACCCGCCCTCCGCGTTCCGGCCCCGGGTCTCGGTCACGCCGTCGGTGTAGAGCACCAGCAGATCGCCCGGGCGCAGGGTGACGAAGCCCCGCTCGTAGGTGGCGTCGGCGATCGGGCCGAGCACCGTGCCGCCCTCGTCGAGCGCCCGGGGCTCGCCCTCGGCCGGCACGTAGTAGGGCGGCGGGTGGCCGGCGTTGACGTAGATGAAGGCGCCGTGGCGCTCGAGCTCGCCGTAGAACATCGAGACGAAGCGGCTGGTGAGCGTCGACTCGTGGATGATCCGGTTCAAGCGCTCGACCGTGCGGACGATCTTGAAGTCCCGGCCGAGGCCCATCCTCAGGCCCATGTAGATGTCCCGGGTCTGGAGGGCGGCCGGCAGCCCGTGGCCCGAGACGTCGGCCAGGGCGATCCCCAGGATCTTGTCCGAGAGCGGTACGAAGTCGTAGAAGTCGCCGCCCACGCTCTCCATCGGCTCGTTCTGACCGGCGATGTCGTAGGACTCGAAGACCGGAGGGCGCTTGGGCAGGATCGAGGCCTGGATCTTCCGCGCTTCGCGGAAGATCGCCTGGAAGCGCTCCTCGCGGAGCTTCTGGTTCAGGCTGTGGCGGAGGATGCCGAGCGAGAACAGCACGTCGTCGCGGTGGTAGCCGGGGGCGACGTTGAAGGCCAGGATGTAGTCCTCACCCACCTCGATGGCGGCGAACTGGCGCACCCCGAGTCGCTCCTCGAAGCCGCGGTCGAGGCGCGGATCGTGCTCGTCCATGTAAACCACGCCCGACTCGAGGAGAACCTGGAGCGGCTCGTAGGTGATCGGCACCTCGAGGCCGATCGGCGCTTCGTGGCTGTCGCCGAACACCGTCTCGAGGACGAAGTGCCTGCCCCGCCGCCGGTAGAGCCGGCCGGCGTAGAGGCCGAGCTCGTCGCGGAACTTGCCGATGATCAGGGAGACCGCGGAGTGAAGGGTCTCGGCAGTGTCGGGAGCGCTCTCGATCGCCTCGACCGCCTGCTCTACCTTCTTCATCAGCTCGCGGTAGTCAACCGGGGCGCGTTCGGCCGTTGCCATGCTTCTCCTCTTCTAGCCGTGATCGATCAGGGCGCGCAGGATGCGGTCCTGGCCGGCCCGGGTGTCACCGGTGCTCCGGGCGCGGTTGCCCAGGATCGAGAAGGCGTAGAGCCGGCCGGAGCGCCCCTTGGCGTAGCCCGAGAGGGTCGACACCCCCGAAAGGGTCCCGGTCTTGGCGTACACGTTGTCCCGGTAGGGCTCCTGGGCCAGCCGCCGCTCCCAGGAGAGCCCGGGCTCGCCCGCGAAGGGCAGCGACTGCATGAAGGCCCGCCCCCAGGGGTGATAGTACATGTGCCGCAGGAGGCGGACGAGCTGCGCCGCCGAGAACCGGTTGCCGCGCGACATTCCGGAGCCGTCGGCCATGCGGTAGGCGCCGCGTGCGATCCCCACCTCCTCTTCCAGGAACTGGGCGACGGCCTCGATCCCGCCCTGCCAGGTGCCCTCCTCGCAGCGCTCGGCGCCCAGGGTCTTGAGCAGGCTCTCGGCGAAGAAGTTCTGGCTCCGCTTGTTGACCACCGCGAGGACGTCGAGGATGCCGCTCCGGTGGGCCGCGATCCGCTCCCAGCCTCCGGCCGGCAAGCGCTCGAGCGGCCGGCGGACGCCCGCGATCCGCACCCCCTCCTCCGCCAGGCCCGCCTCCAGGGCGCCGCCGAACCAAGCCACCGGGTCGGGTACCGTGACCCAGGCGTCGACCGGCCGGGCGCCGTGCCAGACGTACCCCCGGGCCTCGATCACCGAGGATCCCTGGCGGCGCGTGAGCGTCACCTGGTGGTGGCGGGCGGAGGGCCCGGTCCGGGTCAGGTTCTCTACGGTGAACAGCCCGAGCTCGGGGAGCAGGTCCACCCGGCCACGGCCGGAGCCGGTCGGCGAGACCCGGACCCAGACGCAATTGTCGTTGAACGACAGCGCGGCGACCGGGGCTTCGTACCAGCGCGAGAGCTGGTCGCGGGGCCAGTCGGGGTGGACCTGGCCGTCCTCGAAGTAGCCGTGGACGAGCAGGAGGTCGCCGGCGACCCGGAAGACGCCGCGCTCCCGGAGCGCGCGGGCCCACGGGCGGAAGGCCGCGTAAGGGTCGAGCGTAAAGCGCTCCGAGAAGGTCGGATCGCCGCGGCCGACGACCGCCAGGTCGCCGTGGAGGACCCCGCCTTCGATCCGCCCGCGGACGAGCAGCGGAGTCTCGAAGACGAAACCCCCGCCCAGGTAATGGAGCGCGGCGGCCGAGGTGACGAGCTTGGTGTTCGACGCCACGACTCGGAGCGCGTCGGCGTTGTAGGAATAGACCGGCTCGCCGCTCGCCAGGTCGGTGACCAGGACCGAGAGCTCGGGCGCCGCCTGGAGCGCGCGGCGGACCTCGACGTTGATCGCGCGGTTGAGGGTCGGGGCGCCCGGAGCCTGCGGCGCGACCTGGGCCTGCGCACCGAAGACGGCGAGCAGGCCGAGCAGGAGGTAGGGTGCGGCTTGCCGCACCGCGGTAGGGCCGCGCCATTCCCCGGCGACCCAGGCTCCGGTCCGGTGCGGCAAGCCGCACCCAACGCTCCGCCCGGGGCCCGAGGCCAAGGCTGCGGCGGGCGGTTGCGGGCGGCGGCTGCGGCGGGGCACTCGGACGGATCTCCCTTTGGCCATCGTCTTTTATCCCGATTTGGCCGGCGCTTCAAGCGGAATCGCGCGGGAACCGCGGCCTGCGGCTACGATAGCCGCCGTGCGCCGGGCCCTCCCGCTCCTGCTCCTCGCCGCCGCCCTCGGCGGCTGCGTCTCGCTACGTCCGGTCGCGTCGGTGCGGAGCGCGGCCGGCCTGCCGGCGGCGTCGCGCCTCCTCCCGACCTCGGCCGGCGAGGTCTACCTGGAGCTCCGCGGGCCCGAGGGCGGTCGCCCCATGGTCCTGATCCACGGCTTTGGGGCCTCGCTCCACTCCTGGCGCAAGGTCGCTCCCGGCCTCGCCGACGCCGGCTTCCGGGTGATCGCCCTGGATCTTCCCGGATTCGGCTACAGCGAGCGCCCCGCCGCGGCCGCCGCCTACACCCCGGAGGCCCAGGCGGCCCTGGTCGCCGAGGTGCTCGACCTGCTCGCCGGCGATCCGGGCTCGGGGCCCGGAGCGGGCCTCCGGAAGGGCACGGTCGACGTCGTCGGCCACTCCTTCGGCGGCGGCGTGGCCCTCGCTTTCGCCGCGACCTCTCCCGAGCGCGTGCGCTCGCTCACCCTGGTCGACTCGACCCTGCCGACCCATAGCCGCGCCCGCCGGGCCGACCTCCCCTTCTACCGGCCCCTCGTCTACCTGTTGATCCGCACCGTCGGCCTCCGCCGCGCCTTTGTGCGGGCGGCCCTCGAGCGCTCCTTCCACGACGACTCGCTGGTCACCCGCGAGCTGGTCGACGCCTATCGCGACCGCCTCCTCCTCAGGGGCCCCGCCGGCGCCTACCGGAGCCTGACCGCGCCGATCCCGAAATCACGCCTGGCGATCGACCTGGTCGGGCTCTCTCGACCCACGCTGGTCGTCTGGGGCGAGGAGGATGCGCTGATCCCGGTCGCGGCTGGCCGCCGGGCCGCCGAGCGCCTGCCGGACGCCCGCTTCGTCGCGCTGCCCGCCTGCGGCCACATCCCGATGGAGGAGTGCCCGGAGGGGTGGCTGGAGGCGGTTCTCGGGTGGCTGTCCCCAAACGGGCCCCGGCCGCAACCTGGAGAATAGATCGAGCTGGATCGAACAGGATCGCGACGGGAGGAGGTCACCGGCACCATGCCGGAGATGCGGTTCGGCGGCAAGCAGGGGCGAACGGTGCGGCTCCGGGTGAGCGCGGGCATGGTCGCCGTTCGCACCGCGAGCCGCGGGCGCCTCGACGCCGACCTCCTGTCGGCCGGCGCCCGGGCGGCGCTCCGGGAGATGCGCTCCGTCGTGCGGATGCCGGCGGCGGGGGTGGAGATCCTGGAGGTGGTGCGGGGGGGCGGGCGGGCGGCGATGAGGGACCGCGCCCGGACGGCGCTCTCGCCCGAGCGCGAGATCGAGTTCGCCGGGCGCGTCCTCTGCCATCCGGTCTCCCGCGTACCCGCCCTCTACACCGAGAACCTGTTCGTGCGTTTCGCTCCCGACCGGGCGCCCGCCGCCTGCCGCCGGACGCTCGAGCGCCATGGCGTCCTGGTCAAGCGGGAGATCCCCTATCTGACCAACGCCTGGTTCGCCATGGTCCCGGAGGGCACCGGGATGACCGTCTTCGACACCGCGACCGCGCTCCTGGCGGAACCGGACGTCGAGCGCTGCCACCCGGAGGTGGTGTGGAAAGGCAGCCGTCGGTCCGCCTCGGAGCTCGAGTGGCACCTGGGTCTGCGCACCCTCGCTGGCCGGGAGATCGACGCCCACGCCGCGGTCGAAGCGGCCTGGGAGACGACTCGCGGCGAAGGCGCGACGATCGCCGTGATCGACGACGGCTTCGACCTCGACCACGAGGAGCTGGCGAGCCCGGGCAAGGTGGTGTCGCCCCGGGACGCCACCGAAGACAGCGACGATCCGAGTCCCGGGCCGGAGGACGACCACGGCACGCCCTGCGCCGGGATCGCCTGCGCCGACGGCATGGTCGGGGCCTCGGGGGTGGCGCCCGCCGCGCGCCTCCTGCCCGTCCGCCTGGTCTCCGGGATCGGCGCGCAGCAGGAGGCCGACGCCATCCAGTGGGCGGCAGGGCACGGCGCCGACGTCATCGCCTGTAGCTGGGGGCCGGAGGACGGCGACTGGCGCGACCCGAACGACCCCCGCCACCTGGCGCGCCACCCGCTCCCCGACAGCACGCGGGAGGCGATCGACTGGGCGGTAGACAACGGCCGGGGCGGCAAGGGGTGCGTCGTCTGCTGGGCGGCCGGCAACGGCAACGAGAGCGTCGACCTCGACGGCTACGCCGGCTACCCGCGGGTGATGGCGGTGGCCGCCTCGAACGACCGCGGCCGGCGGAGCCCCTACAGCGACATCGGCGACGCCGTCTGGTGCTGCTTCCCGAGCAACGACTTCGACTCCGACCTGACCACCGGGATCTGGACCATCGACCGGACCGGCCGCGCCGGCTTCAACCCGGGCCGGACCAAGCTCGGCGACCGCGCCGGCCGGTACACCAACCGCTTCCAGGGCACCTCGGCCGCCTGCCCGGGGGCGGCTGGAGTCGCGGCGCTGGTGCTCTCGGCGGCCCCGGGGCTCGGCTGGGAGGAGGTCCGCGATCTGCTGCGCCGGACCGCCGAGCGGATCGACCCCGAGGGGGGCGGCTACGACGAGGACGGCCACAGCCCCTTCTACGGCTACGGCCGCCTCCACGCCGAACGCGCGGTCACCGCGGCGCGCGAGCTCGCCGCCGCCGGTGCCGTGGCGGCGGCAGGAGCCCGAGCGGCCGCCGCCGCTCCCGCCCTCCCGCGCCCCCGCCAGGCGATCGAGATCCGGGTCGAGACCGCGGCCCCCGAGGTGCGGGTGTTCCTCGATGGCCGCGCGCTGTGGCAGGCCGACGGCGCCTTCCGCGCCGCAGTCGAGCCCGGGGAGATCTACCTCCTGTCGTGGTGGATCGGCGGCGAGCCCGGAACCCCGTACCGCATCGCCGTGGGCGGCGCCGGCGGCGGCTTCCCCGTCGAGCGCACGATCCCCCGGCGGAGCACCAAGGCCGGCGGCGTCCGGCGTTTGAGGATTCCGGCCCCCAGAACCGTTTGACCCTCGACGGATCCGAAAGGAGACCCCATGCACAGCAGGAACCGCTTCACCACCCTCGCACTCGGCTTCGCCCTGGCCCTCCTCGCCGGGCCGGCCGCCGCCCAGCCCGCCCTCCCCGAGGAGCTGTCCGAGGACGACCAGGAGCGGCTCGAGTCGATCATGGGCCAGATGCAGGAGGCCTCGCGGCGGATCGTCAACGGCGAGCCTGCCCTGGTCGGCGAGTTTCCCTGGGCGGCGTCGATCGCCGTGCCGATCTCGGGCGGCCGCCTGTTCAGCTACTGCGGCGGCTCGCTGATCGCCCCCGAGTGGGTGCTCACCGCCGCGCACTGCCAGGTGCGCACGAGCGACAGGGTGATCCTCGGCCGGCGGGATCTGACGACGGCGGCCGGCACGGTCCACGACGTGGCCGCGTTCATCCCCCACCCTGACTACGTCCCGAGCACCAACGACTCGGACCTGGCCCTGATCCGCCTGGCGACGCCGTCCTCGGAGCAGCCGATCGCCCTGGTGAGCGAGGACGAGGGCTTCAGCGCCGCCGGTGAGGACTTCCAGGTCGCCGGCTGGGGCCTGCTCGAGGAGGCGGGGGACGCCTCCGCGGTGCTGATGAAGGTGACGGTCCCGATCCTCGACGCCACTTTCTGCCAGGTCCAGTACTCGGTCGCCGGGGTGATGATCACGCCCAACATGCTGTGCGCCGGGCAGGACGGCAAAGACTCCTGCCAGGGGGACAGCGGCGGCCCGGGGATGGTCTCCGACCTCGACTGCGACCTCGACCGCCTGGCCGGCGTGGTCAGCTTCGGCATCGGCTGCGCCCGCCCCGGCTTCCCCGGCGTCTACACCCGGGTCGCCCGCTTCTTGCCCTGGATCGAGGAGCACGCCGGCGTCTCGCCGCCGGAGCCCTGTTGCGCCTGTCCCTGATTTCTTCGGGACCAACGGGCGGGGAGGGGGATGGCGTTTGACACCCGTGCCGCCGCCGCTCTAGATTAGGTCGTGCACCCCTCGACGACCTCCTCCCCCGGCCCAGCGTTCGCCCGGGGGACCGTCGTCGGCGCAATCCCCGCCCGCTACGGCTCGACCCGACTGCCCGGCAAGCCGCTGCTGCCGATCGCCGGCCGGCCGATGATCGAGCACGTCTACGGCCGGGTGCGCGAGGCCCCGGGGCTCGACCGCGTGGTGGTGCTGACCGACGACGAGCGGATCGTCCGGGTGGTCGAGCGCTTCGGCGGCGAGGTCGAGCTCACCCCCGCCGAGTGCCGTAGCGGCACCGACCGGATCGCCTGGGCGGCCCGGCGCTGGCAAGGGGTGGCCGCGGTGGTCAACGTCCAGGGTGACGAGCCGCTGATCGACCCGGTGGCGGTCGGACTGGTGGCGCGGTACCTGGCCGAGCACCCCGAGGACCCGATCGTGACCCTCGCCGTTCCAGCCGAACGCGATGAGGAGGACGCGGCGAGTGCGGTCAAGGTGGTCTGCGACCTCACGGGCAGCGCCCTCTACTTCAGCCGCGCGCGGATCCCCTTCCCGCGCCATGGCAATGCCCCGGCGGTCCGGCCCCGGAAGCACGTCGGAATCTACGGCTACCAGCGCGACGCCCTGCTGCGCTTCGCCGAGCTGCCGCCTAGCCCGCTCGAGGAGGTCGAGTCGCTCGAGCAGCTCCGGGCGCTCGAGCACGGCATCCGCATCCGGGTCCTCGAGGGCGGCCGACCGACCCCCGGGGTCGACACCCCGGAGGATCTCGAGCGGGTGGAGAGGTTGATGAAGAATGCGTAGGGTGCGGCCGGACCGCGGCAAGCCGCACCCTACGATTTGACGACGCGAGGAGAGCGAGACATGGCGACCAAATACATCTTCGTCACCGGCGGCGTCGTCTCGTCGCTCGGCAAAGGCGTCGCTGCGGCCTCGGTGGGGGCGATCTTGGAGGCCCGGGGGTTCAGCGTCACACTGATGAAGTTCGACCCCTACGTCAACGTCGACCCCGGCACGATGTCGCCCTACCAGCACGGTGAGGTGTTCGTCACCCAGGACGGCGCCGAGACCGACCTCGACCTCGGCCACTACGAGCGCTTCACCCACGCCGCCACCAGCCGCAGCCACAACTACACGACCGGCCAGATCTACCAGTCGGTCATCGAGAAGGAGCGCCGCGGCGACTACCTGGGCAAGACCGTCCAGGTGATCCCCCACATCACCGACGAGATCAAGGCCGCCATGCGCCGGGTCGCCGACGGCCACGACGTGGTCATCGTCGAGATCGGCGGCACGGTGGGCGACATCGAGTCGCTCCCCTTCCTCGAGGCGATCCGCCAGTTCCGGCTCGACGCCGGCCGCAACAACGTCGTCAACATCCACCTCACCCTGGTGCCGTACATCAAGGCGGCCGACGAGCTCAAGACCAAACCGACCCAGCACTCGGTGCGCGAGCTGCGCGCCATCGGCCTGTCGCCCGACGTGTTGCTGTGCCGCGTCGACCGCCCGCTGCCCGACGAATACCGCCAGAAGATCGGCCTGTTCTGCAACCTGCCCGCGGACGCCGTGATCGCCGCGCGCGACGTGCCGACGATCTACGAGGTGCCGCTGATGTTCTGCCGCGAGGGCCTCGACGCCCTCCTCCTCGAGCTCCTCAACCTGCCCC
>DATKCC010000311.1:0-3799 GCA_035513375.1 Thermoanaerobaculia bacterium
TGCTCGGCCGCCAGGATCCCCTCGTGGGAGGCGACGTGGGCGAGCCAGGGGGTGTCGATCACGTCGCCGATGGCGTAGACGTCGGGCAGCGTCGTTCGGCAGAGCTCGTCCACGCGGATGTAGCCGCGCTCGTCGATCTCGACGCCGGCCTGCTCGAACCCCAGGTCCCGCGACACCGGTGCGCGGCCGACCGCCACCAGGAGCTTCGATGCCTCGAGGGTCTTCTCCCCTTTCGGCCCCTCGAGGGTCACCCGGACCCCACTCTCGGTGCGCTCGGCTGCGGCGAGCTTCGATCCGAGCTCGAGCTTCACGCCGCGCTTCCGGAGCGCGCGCTCGAGCTCCTTCGAGACTTCCTCGTCCTCGAGCGGCAGCACGCGGGGGAGCATCTCGACCAGGGTGATCCCGGTGCCGAAGGAGCGGAAGATCGAGGCGAACTCGGTGCCGACGGCCCCGGCTCCGAGGACCACCATCGACTCGGGCACCTCGCGCATCTCGAGGATGTGGTCGGAGTGGAGGATGCGCTCGCCGTCGGTCGGGGCGGGCGGGATCTCCCGCGGCACCGAGCCGGTCGCGATCAGCACGTGCTTCGCCCGGTACCGGCTCCGATCCCCGCCCGGGGCCTCGACCTCGACCTCGTGGGCTCCCGTCAGGCGCCCTTTGCCGTGGATCCGCTCGACGCCGTTCTTTTTGAACAGGAACTCGACGCCCCGGGCGTTCTTGGCAACGACCTCCTCCTTGCGGTCGATGGCCTTGTCGATGTCGACGCGGGGCTCGCCGCCGACCTCGATCCCCTGGTGGCCGGCGTCGCGGATCTGCTCGAGGAGCTCGGCGGTGTGGAGGAGCTGCTTGGTCGGGATGCAGCCGCGCAGCAGGCAGGTGCCGCCGAGGCGCTCGTCCTTCTCGACGACGGCGGTCTTCAAGCCGAGCTGGCCGGCCCGAATGGCGGCGACGTAGCCGCCGGGGCCGGCGCCGATCACGATCAGGTCGTAACTGTTCTCGGGCATGGCGAACCCCTTCGGAGAATGTAGGGTGCGGCTTGCCGCACCGATTGGAGGTCGCCGCGGCGTGACCCGGTGCGGCAAGCCGCACCCTACGATTCTGGTGGTGAGCCGCCGGCCGTTCGGTGGGCCGAGGCCGCACCCTAGATGTCGATCGGCGCCGCTCGGTAGCGGCCGGGCTTCTCCTCGACCAGCCGGGCGAGGGGGCGGTCGGCCTCGTGCTCGAAGATGCAGAGCCACCCTTCGTCGTGGGCGCGCGCGAGCCAGCGGGCCTTGGTCTCCATCGTCGTCACCGGGTACAGATCGTACCCCATGACCCAGGGGATGGGGACGTGGGCGCGGGTCGGCGCCAGGTCGGCGAGGAAGACCGCCCGCTCGGCGGTCGCGCCGGGTCCGCCGGCCCCCTCCGAGGAGCTCGCCGTCGCCGGCCGGCCGTCGAGGAGCACCACGCACATGTCCCGGGTGTGGCCTGGGGCTTTGACCGCCCGCACCCCGGCGACCGGCTCCGCCTCGTCGTCGAAGAGCTCGACCGCCCCGGCCTCGAACAGCGGCTCCCAGTTCCGCGGATCGTAGCTCGGGCGGTCCCGTGGGTTGGGGCTGCGGGCGTGGTCGAGCTCGCCGCGCTCGATCCAGTAGCGCGCCCGCGGGAAGGTCGGGACCAGGCGCCCTGTCTCCTCGCGGGTGCTCCAGCCGCAGTGGTCGAAGTGGAGGTGGGTGAGAAGGACGTGGGCGACCTCCTCGAGCTCGTAGCCCGAGCGCCGGATCGCCTCGGGCAGCGTGACCCGGTCCTCGGCGATCCGGAAGATCGACCGGAACTTCGCGTCCCCCTTGTCGCCGATGGCTGCGTCGACCAGCACCAACTCGCCGCCCCGCGCCACTAGGAGGCAGTTGGTCACCATCGTGATCCGGTTGCGCTCGTCGGCCGGCTTCTCCTTCTCCCAGAGGGTCTTGGGGACGACCCCGAACATCGCTCCGCCGTCGAGGCCGAAGGTGCCGTCCTGGACGAGGGTGACCTCGAGCTCTCCCAGCCGGATCGCGCCCATGGGGGCCGGAGTGTACCCGACCGGCCCCTCCGGGCCGGACAGGGCCGGGACCGGGGCCGCGACGGCAGGGGGCCCTGGCATCCTCCTCGCAAGGGCTCCCGTCGTTCATGGACCTGACCGTGCACATCTGGGTCCCGATCGCCCTCGGGATCGTCGTCGTCTTCCTCCTGCTCCTCACCTGGTCGAGCCGGCGGACGCTCGATTCGAACCTCCGGCCGGCCTTCGACGCCGGCATCGAGGAGCTCTTGCCCAACCTCGCCGAGCTGACGGGCGGCGAGATCCACGAGGGCAATCGGGCCCTAGTGCTGCAGAACGGCGACGCTTTCTTCGGCGCCCTGCTGGAGGACGTCGCCCGCGCCACGGTCAGCGTTCACTTCGAGACCTACGTCTGGTGGCAGGGCGAGATCACCCACCGGCTGGCCGAAGCCCTGGCCGCCAAGGCCCGCGAGGGGCTGGCGGTGCGGCTGATCATCGACGCCCACGGCTCGATGTCGATGGAGCCGGCGGTCGCCCAGACGCTCGACGAGGGTGGCTGCCAGGTGTGCTACTTCCACAGGTTCCGCCTCCGCGACCTGGGCAAGCTCAACTCCCGCGACCACCGGAAGCTCGCCGTCATCGACGGCAGGATCGCCTATCTCATGGGCCACGGCGTGGCGCAGCAATGGACGGGCAACGCCCGCGACGAGAGCGAGTTCCGCGATACGGCGGTACGCCTCGAAGGGCCGATCGTGCGCGACGTCCAGTCCCTCTTCCTACGCAACTGGCTCTCGGTCAACAACGAGATCGTGATCGCGCCCGAGGACTTCCCGCCGCTCGAGCCGGCGGGCGAGGTCAAGGCCCACTTGGCCGCCAGCGCTCCGGTCGGCAGCTTCTCCGAGGTCGAGCTCCTCTACAAAGTGGCGATCTCCGCCGCCCGGGAGTCGATCCTCATCCAGAACCCGTACTTCGTCCCCCACGAGTCGGTAGTCGACCTGCTCGTCCAGGCGGCCGGGCGGGGCGTTGACGTACGCATCATGCTGCCGCGGAAGACCGACAGCCGGCTGGTGCGTCACGCGAGCCACGTCTTCTACGGCGACCTGCTCCGGGGCGGCGTTCACCTCTACGAGTACCAGAAGACCTTCGCCCACCAGAAGGTCATGGTGGTCGACGGGATCTGGAGTCACATCGGCTCGACCAACTTCGACCACCGCTCCCTCCAGATCAACTACGAGGTGGCGGTCGGCATGCTCGACCGTGGCGTCGCCGGGGAGCTCATGGCAGCCTTCGAGGAGGACCTCGAGAGCTCGGCCGAGATCAGCTATAAAGATTGGCGGAGCCGCGGCTTCTGGAGGCGCGTGGTCGACAACCTGGCGTACCTGATCCGCGAGCAGATCTGACGCGCGCGCGCTCTCCGGCACCTCGCGAGCGCAGCGAGGAGGGATCTCCGAGCACTGGCGGCCGAAACCTTCGCTGCCCCCGAACGTCCTCCAGGGAGGGCAACCACGGGCCAGAAAGGCACCTGGGAGGCTGGGGCATTCGATCTAAACCGTTGCCGATACGGGACTTTTCGAGGAGTGCGGCCCGTGGCACCGGAGTTGCTCCGTCACACTCCATCGGGGGGCTGCCCCCCGACCCGAGATCACCCGAGAGACCATCCGAGACCAGGGAGAGAGCGGATATGAAGATCGAGCTTCGACATCTCCGGACCGCCGCTGTGGCCTTCACACTGTTCGCGCTGGCGGCGCCGGCGTCGGCGCAGTACTACCAGCGGGACAACGC
>DATKCC010000312.1:0-3614 GCA_035513375.1 Thermoanaerobaculia bacterium
TCCCGGCGGACCGGCTTTCCCGGCTACGGCTTCCTGGACCGCCACGCCCGGGACCTCCCCGGGGTCGAGCGGACGTCGTTCTACGGTCTGCAGCAGCAGGCGGTCTCCTACGTCGGCGGCCGCAAGGTCACCTCCTGGCTGAAGCGGACCGACGGCGAGTTCTGGAAGATCCTCGACTTCCACTTCCTCGAGGGCGGCCCGTTCACCGACCACGACGAGGCGAACCGCAACTTCGTGGCGGTGATCAACCAGACCACCCGCGAGCGCTTCTTCGGCGGCGAGCCGGCCCTGGGCCTGACGCTCGAGATCGACGCCCAGCGCTTCCGTGTCGTCGGGGTGGTCGAGGACGTGCCGTTCCTCAGGATCACGCCCTTCGCCGACGTCTGGGTGCCGATCTCGACGCTCAAGTCGAGCGGCTACCGCCAGGAGTTCACCGGCGGCTTCCAGGCGATCCTCCTCGCGGAAACCCGGGCCTCGCTGCCGCTCGTCCGGGAGGCGTTCGCCGAGCGGGTCGCCCGGGCGGAGCACCCCGATCCGAAGGTCTTCCACACCATCCGGGGCGATGCCGAGACCCTCTTCGAAGCCTTCTCGAGGAGCTTCTTCTCGAGCGGCTGGACCGAGGCGCGCCCCGGGATGCTGCGCGGCTTCCTGGTCGGCGCGGCGGTGCTGTTCATGCTGCTGCCGGCGGTCAACCTGGTCAACCTCAACCTCTCCCGGATCCTCGAGCGGGCCTCGGAGATCGGCGTGCGCAAGGCCTTCGGCGGCTCGTCCTGGACCCTCGTCGGCCAGTTCCTGGTCGAGAACGTGGTCCTGACCCTGATCGGCGGGGTCATCGGACTGGCGGTCGCCGCCGGGGCGCTCGCCGGGATCGAGGCGAGCGGGCTCATCCCGTACGCGGAGCTCGGTCTGAATCTGCGGATCTTCGCCGCCGGCCTCGGCCTGGCGCTCTTCTTCGGTCTCCTCTCGGGCGTCTACCCCGCCTGGAGGATGGCCCGACTCCACCCGGTCGCGGCCCTACGCGGGAGGTCCCTGTGATGCGTCACCTGTTGCGCCTGATCTGGAACCGCAAGGGCGCCAACGCCCTCGTGATGGTCGAGATCTTCTTCTCCTTCCTGGTCGTCTTCGCCCTGCTGACGGCGGCCCTGTTCCTCGCCGCGAACTACCGGCGGCCGCTCGGCTTCGACTGGACCGACGTCTGGGTGGTGTCGATCGACGTCGGCCAGACCAGCGACGACGAGCACTCGGCCGAGCAGGTCGAGACCTTCGCCCAGGTGCTCCGGGAGGCCGGGGCTCTCGAGCGTATCCAGTCCGCGGCCGGGGTCCTCTCGGCGCCGTACGCGGGCTCTTCGAGCGCGACCTTCCTCCAGCCCGCGGGCAGCCCGCAGGCGTACGTCGAGGTGAACGAGGTCACGGACGGCGCGCTCGAGGCGCTCGACCTCGACCTCGTCGCCGGGCGGTGGTTCGAGCGCGCGGACGACGGCCTCGCCTGGCAGCCGGCGGTGATCGACCGGGAGCTCGCGAGCGCGCTGTTCGGCGCCGGAGAGCCGCTGGGCCGCTGGCTCGACGACAAGCCGCGAGCGGCGTCGGGCGCCGCCCTGGACCGGAGCCGGCGGCGGGTCGTTGGCGTGGTCTCGGACTTCCGGCAGCACGGCGAGCTCGCCGCGGCGAACCACTACATGTTCGTCCGCAAGCGGGTGGGAGACCCCGCCGACCGGCCGCTGCGCAACCTCGTCCTGGAGACGGCGCCGGGGACCCCGGCGCCCTACGAGGAAGAGGTGCTGGCCCGCCTTGGAGCGGTGGCTCCGGAGTGGAGCTTCGTCGTCCGCCCGATGGCCCAGATGCGCTCGACCTCGTTCCGGCTCCGGCTGGCCCCGGTCGTCGCCGGCGCCGTCGTCGCCGCCTTCCTGATCCTGATGGTGACCCTCGGGCTGGTCGGAGTGCTGTGGCAGAATGTGGTGCGCCGCACCCGCGAGCTCGGCCTGCGGCGGGCCACGGGGGCGACCCGCCGTGATGTCCGCCGCCAGATCTCGAGGGAGCTCCTGCTCTTCACCACCCTGGCCCTCGGCCTGGGCATCCTCCTCGCCGTGCAGCTCCCGGTCCTCGACCTCCTGCCCGCACTCGGCGCCGGGGTATTCGCGGCGGGCCTGGCGCTGGCCGCGGGGCTGATCTTTGCGCTGGTCCTGGTGGCGGCCCTCTACCCGAGCTGGCTGGCGAGCCGGGTGCAACCGGCCGAGGCCCTGCGCTGGGAATGAACGTCCGGACCTTTCCGCCAAGGAGCGTTCCTTGGGCGGGGGCGTCCCCTTCCCCCCGGGCACCGCGGCGCGAAGCGCCGTGGTCGGGTGGGAAGGGGATCGAGGGATTGAGGGGGTGACCTGATTTGATCCTGATCGCCGACGACGACCCCTCGGTGGTGAGCTCGCTCTCGCTGCTCCTCCGGCGGCGAGGCTACGAGGTCGCTGCTGTGGCGAGCGCCGAGGAGGCCCTCGCCCGGGTCGCGGCCGAACCGGGGACCGAGCTCGTGCTCCAGGACATGAACTTCTCCCGCGCGACGAGCGGCGAGGAGGGGCTGGCGCTGCTCGCGGGGATCCGGCGCCGGCGGCCGGAGCTGCCGGTCGTCCTGATCACCGCCTGGGGCTCGATCGCTCTCGCGGTCGAGGGGATGAAGGCCGGGGCCGCCGACTTCGTCACCAAGCCCTGGTCGAACGCCCAGCTCCTGCAGTCGGTCGAGACCGCGCTCGCCCTCGCCCAGAGCGGCGCCCGGGCCGGCGCCGACTCTCGCTCGAGCCGTGGGAGTGAGGCCGCCGGGGCGCCGCCCGACCGCGCCGAGCTCGACCGGCGCCTGGACCTCGCGGGGCTCGTCGGCCGGGACCCCAAGCTCCTCCGGATCCTCGATCTCGTCGGCCGGGTCGCCCCGACCGACGCCTCGGTGCTGATCACCGGCGAGAGCGGCACCGGCAAGGAGCTCGTCGCCGAGGCGATCCACAAGAACAGTCGGCGCCGCGAGCGGCCGTTCGTCAAGGTCAACCTGGGCGGGGTCTCCTCGACCCTGTTCGAGAGCGAGATGTTCGGCCATGTCCGGGGCGCCTTCACCGACGCCCGCTCCGACCGCAAGGGGCGCTTCGAGGTCGCCCACGGCGGCACCATCTTCCTCGACGAGATCGGCGAGATCGACCCGAGCGCGCAGGTCAAGCTCCTGCGCGTGCTCCAGGATCGCTCCTACGAGGTGCTGGGCTCGAGCATCTCCCGGACGGTCGACGTGCGCGTGGTCTCGGCGACCAACCGGAACCTCGCCGAGCTGGTCGAGCGGGGCGACTTCCGGGAGGACCTCCTCTACCGGCTCAACCTGATCACCATCCACCTGCCACCGCTGCGGGAGCGCCCGGGCGACCTGCCGCTCCTCGCGCGGGAGTTCCTCCAGGCGGCGGCACGGACCTACCGCCGGCCGGCCCCGGAGCTCGCGCCGGACGCCCTCGACTGGCTGCGGGCCCAGCGCTGGCCGGGCAACGTCCGGGAGCTCCGGCAGACCCTGGAGCGGGCGGTGCTGGTCTCCGACGCCGATCGGCTGTCGGCGCGGGAGCTCCGGGCGCTCGCCGAGATCGGCGCCGCGATGGGGG
>DATKCC010000313.1:0-6030 GCA_035513375.1 Thermoanaerobaculia bacterium
GCCTCGAGCTCGCGGACCAGCCGCCCCACCGCCTCGTGAGCCTCGCGGAAGGGGACGCCCTCGCCGACCAGGCAGTCGGCGAGCTCGGTCGCCAGGCTGAAGTCGCGGGCGAGCTCGCCCTCGAAGCGGTCCCGGTCGATCTCCAGGGTGGCCCAGACCCCGGCCATGATCCGGCTGGAGTCGGTCGCCGTCTCGACCGCGTGGAACAGCGGCTCGCGGCCCTCCTGGAGATCCCGGTTGTAGGCCAGGGGGAGGTTCTTGGCGAGCGCCAGAAGGGCCATGAGGTCGCCGTGGACCCGCGCCGCCTTGCCGCGCACCAGCTCCGGGGCGTCCGGGTTGCGCTTCTGGGGCATGATCGAGGAGCCCGTCGCGAAGCCCTCCCCCAGGCGGACGAAGCGCCACTCGGCCGTCGACCAGAGGACCAGCTCCTCGGCCTGGCGCGAGAGGTGGGTCATCAGGATGGCGCAGGCCGCCACCACCTCCTGCTCGTGGTCCCGGGCGGCGACGGCGTCCATGGCGTTCGGCGCCGGGCGGGCGAAGCCGAGGAGCTCGGCGGTGCGCTCGCGGTCGATCGGGTGCGGCGTGCCGGCCAGGGCGCAGGCTCCGAGCGGGCACTCGTCGAGCCGCCGGAGGGCGTCGGCCACCCGACCGCGGTCGCGGGCGAGCGGCCAGGCGTGGGCCAGCAGGTGGTGGCCGAGGAGGATCGGCTGGCCGCGCTGGAGGTGGGTGTAGCCGGGCATGAGGGTGCGGCCGTCCCGCTCGACCCTGCCGAGCAGGGCCTCGATCAGCTCGCGGAGAGCCTCGTCCAGCTCGCCGAGGCGGCGCTTCAGCCAGAGCCGCACGTCGGTCGCCACCTGGTCGTTCCGGGAGCGGGCGGTGTGGAGCTTCCGGCCGAGGTCGCCGAGGGTCTCGACCAGCCGCGCTTCGACCGCCATGTGGACGTCCTCGAGCTCGTCGCCCGGCCGCCACTCCCCCGCCGCCAGCTCCCGCCCGACCTCGGCCAGCCCCGCCGCCAGACGCTCGGCCTCCTCGGGCGTCAGCAGCCCCACCTCCCCGAGCATCCGCGCGTGGGCGCTCGAGGCGGCGATCTCTTCCTCGGCCATCCGGAGATCGACCGCGAGCGACGACGAGTAGCGCTCGAGCTCCGGGTCGACAGGGCCTCCGAACCGGCCTCGGAGCGAGTGCCCGCCTCGGGCTACCGGCTCTGCGCCGGGCTTCTCCGACCCGCCCCCCGCTACGTCGCGACGCTTCGCCATGGCGGGCTCACTCCCCCTCCGAGATCCGCCGCGCCGCGAGCGTCCTCAGGCGCAGCGCCCGCAGCCGGATGAACCCGGTCGCGTCCTTCTGGTCGAAGACCTCGTCGGCCTCGAAGGTGGCGGCCGCCTCGTCGTAGAGGGTGTGGGTGGCGGAGCGGCGGCCCTCGATCGTCACGTGCCCCTTGTAGAGCTTGAGCCGCGCCTCGCCGTTGACCCGCGCCTGGACCGAGTCCATGAAGCTCTGGAGAGCCTCCCGCTCGGGGCTGAACCAGAGGCCGTTGTAGACCATCTCGGCGTAGCGCGGGACGAGCTCGTCACGCAGGTGATGGAGCTCCCGGTCGAGGGTGATCGACTCGACCGCCCGGTGGGCGTGGTGGAGGAGGGTCACGCCGGGGGTCTCGTAGCAGCCGCGGCTCTTCATCCCGAGGTAACGGTTCTCGACCACGTCGACCCGCCCGACGCCGTGGCGGCCGGCGATTCCGTTGAGGCGAGTGAGCAGCTCGACCGGCGGCAGCTCCTCGCCGTCGACCGCCACCGGTCGCCCGCGCCGGAAGGCGACGGTCACCCGCTCGGGCTCGTCCGGCGCCGCCTCGGGATCGGCGGTCATCCGGTACATCCCGGCGGGCGGCGCCGCCCAGGGGTCCTCGAGCACGCCGCCTTCGTAGGAAATGTGCATCAGGTTGGCGTCCATCGAGAACGGCGGCGCTTCGGTCGTGGCGCCCTGACCCGATGGGAGCGCCTCGATGCCGTGCTCCCGGGCGTAGGCGAGGAGGTCCTTTCGCCCCCGGAGATCCCACTCGCGCCAGGGGGCGATGACCTTGATGTCGGGTTTGAGGGCGTAGGCGCCGAGCTCGAAGCGGACCTGGTCGTTGCCCTTCCCCGTGGCACCGTGGGCGATGTAGTCGGCTCCCACCTGCTCGGCCGCCCGGACCAGCCCTTTGGCGAGGACCGGCCGGGCGAGCGCGGTGCCCAGGAGGTAGTACCACTCATAGACCGCGTTCGCCCGGAGCGCGGGGAAGACGTAGTCCTCGACGAACTCAGCGCGGAGGTCCTCGACCAGCACCCCCGTCGCCCCGGTAGCCGCCGCCATCCGGCGGGCCGCCGCGATCTCCGCCTCCCCTTGCCCGACGTCCCCGGTATAGGTCACGACCTCCGCCCCATAGTGCTCCTGGATCCACTTGAGGATCACCGAGGTGTCCAGCCCTCCCGAGTACGCCAGCACGACTTTGGTCATGGTCTCTTGGACCTCTCTGCCCTGGTTTGAGCCGGAGACGATAGCAGGGTTAGGCCGCGAGCGGAGCGATTGCCGGGGTGGATTCCGTCCCATGGGGAAAGACGGTGCGGCAAGCCGCACCCTACGTCCTGGAGCTCGGTGCGGCCGGGCCGCACGCTGTCTTGCGATCGTAGGGTGCGGCTTGCCGCACCGATGTCCAACAGCTTGCCGCGCCCAGGGGAGACCGATTTGCCCAACTACCGGCGGGCTCGCATCGAAGGGGCCACATTATTCTTCACCGTCGTGACGTTCGACCGGCGGGCGCTCCTGACGACCGAGCTCGCTCTGCGCTCCTTGCGCGGTGCGTGGAAGGAGACCCGCGGGCGCCTGTTCTTCCGCACGCAGGCAATCTGCATTCTCCCGGACCACCTCCATTGCATCTGGACCCTGCCGGACGGCGACCGGGACTTCTCGGGCCGCTGGCGCTCGCTCAAGAGCCTCCTCTCTCGGGCGTATCTCGACTCCGGTGGCTGGCGGGGACCGGTCAACGCTTCGCGGCGGGAGCGCGAGGAGACCGGACTATGGCAGCGCCGGTTCTGGGAGCACTGGATCCGCGACGAGGAGGACCTCCGGCGGCACATCGACTACATCCATTACAACCCGGTGAAGCACGGGTACGTGCGGCGGGTGACGGACTGGCCGTGGTCGAGCTTCCACCGGTTCGTGCGGAAGGGGTGGTACGAGCCGGAGTGGGGCGAGACGGAGCCGGAGGGGTTGGACGAACTGACGACGGTGGGCGAGTAGAGGTTCGTGCGGCCGGGCTGCGCCGTTCATGCTTCCACGTCCCGGTGAACTCGGTGCGGCAAACCGCACCCTACCCTGCTGCCGGAGGTGGTGACGTCGGTACGGCAAGCCGCACCCTACCTCGCGGCCGTAGGGTGCGGCTTGCCGCACCGGATGGCGTCATTCCTCCTCGTCGCGGGCCTCCAGGTGCTTGCCCGCCGGGGGGACGACCACCGCCGGGACCCGGTGCTCGGCTATCAGGGTATTGAAGGCCCCGACCTCGTCGTCGAGGAGACGCCGGAGCTCGGTCTCGCGCTCCTGCCACTCGGCCGCCAGGGTCGCCCACCGGGCCTTCGCGCCCGCGGTGACCGGCGGGCCCGACTCGTCGACGGCGCCGAAGAGGAAGAGGATCTGGGCGTCGAGACGGTTCGGGAAGTTGATGATGTCCTGGAAGGTCTTGGACTGCGGCTGGACCACCGTCTCCTCCCAGGCGGTCAGGGCTTTGGCCAGCTCCTTGCCGGCCTGCTCGATCGCCTCGGCGCCTTCCCCGATCCCCTCGAGGTCGGCTGCCCGCTTTACCTCCTCCTCGACCTGCTCCTTGACCGCCCGAGCCCGGAGCACCGAGTCGTTCAAGCCGTTGACCACGCCGCGGATCTCGGCCAGGAGGGCCTGCTGCTCCCGGTAGCCCTCATCGGCGGTCTCGATCCGCGGGTCCTCGGCCAGCTCGAGCTCCCGGGTCACCTCCCGGTCGCCGACCGAGAGGCGCAGGCGGTAGCTCCCGGGCGGCACCAGCGGCCCGGCGTCGCCGCCCAGGCTCATCAGCCCGGGCACCCGGATCGCCCCCGTCTCGCGCAGGTCCCAGACGAAGCGGTTCATGCCCACCTCGACCGGCAGGGTCTCGGGGGCGCCGCCGCCGAACGGGCCGCCCTCGCCGCCGCCGGAGCCGCCGCCCGGGCGCTTCTCCGGCTGGCTCGAGTACTTGCGGATCACCCGGCCGTCCGCGTCGAGGATCTCGAGGGTTAGCTCGGGGGGCTCTTCCTGCTGCTCGGTGTCGGTTCCCCCACCCTCCCCGGCCGAGTCAGAGCTCGGCCGCTTCAGGCTCTCGTGGTCGGCCGAGTCAGAGCTCGGCGGCTTCAGGCGCTCGTGGTCGGCGGGGGCAGAGCGCGGCGGCTTCAGGCGCTCCGCGAGCTCCGCCGACAGCACGTAGTCGACGACCGCCCCGCCCGGCGGGTTCTTGCCCACGCCGTCGCCGCCGCCCCCCCAGTCGCCACCCCATTCGACCCGCACCGCCGGGCCCGGTTGGTAGAGGTAGACGCCCGCCTCCCCCGCCGCCGCCGCGACCTCGCCGCCCACCTGCCGGAGCGGCGCGAGCTCGTCCAGGATCCAGAACGCCCGCCCCTCGGTCGCGGCCACCAGGTCGCCCTCCTGGATCTTCAGATCGGTCACCGGCACGGTCGGCAGCCCGAGCTCGAGCGGCTGCCAGCGCGCGCCGTCGTCGAATGACACGAAGGCCCCAGTCTCGGTGCCGGCGAAGAGCAGGCCCCGGCGCACCGGGTCCTCCCGCACCACCCGGACGAAGGAGCCCTCCGGGATGCCCGCGCCGATCGGCGCCCAGCTCGCGCCGTGATCGGCGGTCTTGAAGGCGTACGGACGGTAGTCCCCGAACTTGTGCCGGGTCACCGCCAGGTAGGCCACCGCCGGGTCGTGGGGCGAGACCTCGATGGCGTTCACCTGACCCGGCTCGGCGGCCGTCCCGAACCCCGGCGGAGTGACCTCCTCCCAGCGCTCCCCGCCGTCACGGGTCAGGTGCACCAGCCCGTCGTCGGTCCCGACCCAGATCGTCCCCTCCTCGTGGGGCGAGAGGGCGACGTAGAAGATCGTGTTGTAGGTCTCGCCGCCGGCGGTCTCGTTGGTGATCGGCGAGCCCCCCGCGCCCTGCTTCTCTTCCTCGTCCCGGGTCAGGTCCGGGCTCACCTCGGTCCAGCTCCGTCCCCGGTCGGTCGAGCGCAGCAGGACGTTCGCCGCGTGGTAGATCACCGACGGATCGTGCGGCGAGACTTCGATCGGGGCGTTCCAGTTGAACCGATAGGGCTGGTCCTTCGGATAGGTCCCGAGGCCGAGGAAGGGGACCGCCATGACGTTGCGCTCGCTCCGGGTCTCGGCGTTCCACTCCGAGATCATCCCCTGGTAGCAGCCGGCGTATACCAGGGTCGGGTCCTCGGGATCGAAGGCGATGTGGGCGCTCTCGCAGCCGCCGACGTCGTACCAGTCGCTCCGGCCGATCGCGCCCCGGGCGGCGCTCGCGATCGCGACCGTCGAGTTGTCCTGCTGGCCGCCGTAGAGCCGGTAGGGGAAGACCGAGTCGACGTCGACCCGGTAGAACTGCGCCGTCGGCTGGTTCGACTGCGTCGACCAGCTCTCGCCGCCGTTGAACGAGACGTTCGCCCCGCCGTCGTTGCCGTTGATCATCCGCCGGTTGTCCGCCGGATCGATCCACAGGTCGTGGTTGTCGCCGTGGGGGGTGCGCACCCGCTGGAAGCTCTTGCCGCCATCGGTCGACCTCAGGAAGGGCGCGTTGAGCACGAAGACGGTGTCGGGATCGACCGGATCGGCGAAGACGTGGGTGTAGTACCACGCCCGGGCGCGGAGCAGCCGGTCGCCGTTGACCAGCCGCCAGCTCTCGCCGGCGTCGTCCGAGCGGAACAGGCCGCCGTCGTCGGCCTCGACCATCGCCCAGACCCGCTCCGGCCGGGCCGCCGAGACCGCCACCCGCACCTT